>JBMCBU010000026.1:0-14640 GCA_048623335.1 Halapricum sp. | reverse complement strand
TGAATACGGTATCAAGTCCATACTAATGGGAGACAGTCGTGTACGATCGCTCATGGAAGAACCGGAGCCGAATCAGCGCACAGTCGTCGTGCCAGCCGGGATCGATCCCGGAAAGAGTTACTCCTGTGTGCGATCGCTGTCTCGTAGCGGTCTCGATACGATCGTCGCATCGGAGTACGATGACATCCCCGCTGGCGCGTCACGGTACTGTGACGAATCGGTGTCGATCCCGCCGATATCGGGAGATCTGGCGGCGTACAAGGACGCGCTCGTCGGGATCGCCACCAGACCGGACGTCGATACGATCCTCCCGATCCGGCCCCAGGACCCGTACGTCTTCGCGAAATACAGATCGGAGTTCGAACAGTACGTCGACCTCGTCGTTCCGTCGTTCGACAGCTTGCGGCTGTGCCACGACAGGCTCCGTCTGGCGGAAGCCGCCGAGTCGGCCGGCGTCCCGACGGCGGAAACACGCCTGCTCGAGGACGTAGACGACTGGAGTTCCGATCTGATAATCAAAGCCCGGTACAACCTCCTGGCGGACGAATACCTCGGTCAGAACACGAGTGTGATCCCCGGTACCGTGAAAACCGTCGAGTTCGTTCGGGACGGAACAGTCCCGGACACAGACGCGATCAGGGAGGCGATGTACCACGAACCGATCGTCCAGGAGTACGTCCACAGCGCCGGGAAGTACGTCTTCGGCGCGCTGTACGATCACGGCGACGCGCTGGCGACGTTCCAGCACCGTCAGATCCGCGGGGACTCCTACACCCACGGCGGCGGTGTCTACCGGAAATCGGTCGACATCCCTGAACTCGAAGCGACCGGTCGGGCGTTGCTCGACAGCCTCGAGTGGCACGGACTCGCCTGTATCGAGTACATGGAAGACGCCCGGACAGGGGAGTTCAAATTCATCGAGATCAACCCGCGGCTGTGGCAGTCGACCAACTGTGCGATCCAGGCGGGGGCGGACTTTCCCCTGTACTACTGGCTGCAGTCCCAGGGCCACTCGGACGAAATCGACAGCGACTACGAAACCGGCGTCGGAACGCACACACTCTACGGGGAGATGAAATACTTCCGCAGCCTGTTTCAAGAGCAGTCGCCGTTCGTCGAGCGCCCGTCGCCACCTGTCGAATTGTTGAAAATACTCGTCTCGTGTGCCGAAACACCGAATTTCGACGATTTCCAGGCCAGCGACCCGGTCCCGGCAGTCGTCGGCGTGAAGCGTCTCGTCGAGAGCCAACTGCTGTAGCTACCGTTCGGCGAAGTCACTCGAGCTGATCGATGGCTTGTCAGCGGATGAGTTGGTGTGTGCACGCACCGTGACCTCTGCGTCGTTAGTGACGAACACAGTGCAATCTTCGTACTCGAACCGGAGCTCGTACCTGTTATCTGATGGAGACCCGAACAGTGCCTCGAGTGCATCCGGATCGATGACGGTCGCAAGCGGCGTAAGTTCCGCCGGTGAAACGCCCTTTGTCTCGGCAACAGCAGTTACAACTGCAAGGGTAGCAGGCTCCGCCAGATCGGTAACTCCCATAACGTGCGTCTGTAACCCGTAAAATGATAAAACACCCCTCCAGGATTCCTGGGCGGTGAGAAACTCCGACTGGTACTGACCGTATCCGGCCGATCCGACTACCGAGAGCGTTCGACCGCCGTGGCGTACGTCGAGAGCGCGTAGGCCATCCAGGCCTGACACCACCGCATGAGGGTAAACCGTTTCGTGTAGAAGCGCCGCTTTTGGTAGTAGAACTGTCCGTCACCGGCGTAGAGCGTGTCCCGCGCCCAGTCGATGATCCGGCGGGCGAACGCGAACTCGCCCAGTTCGGTGAACACGATGATCCCCTGTGCAGCCGCGTGGATGTCTCGTGGGTACGTGCTCGATTCGTCCCAGTTCGGCGCACCGTCGGCCTCGAACAGTTGCTGCCGATAGAACTCACTGGCACGCTGGACCGTCGGATCGTACCGGTCGGAGTCGGTCACTTCCCGATAGCGCAGGAGTGACTCGATAATAAAGCCGTTGTGGAAGTTGTCCATCGAGAGGTGAGACGCCGAGGGCGGATCCATGTACATCCAACCGCCGTTTATCGCCTGTTTCGAGGCGACGTAGTCGAAAATCGCTCTCGCGGCGTCGAGCAGTCGGTCCTCACCGAACCGTGCGTACAGGTTCACGAGCAGGCGAGCACCCAGTGCGTTGGCGTTGAGCGTGTACGCATCTGTCTCTCTTGGGATGTAGTTGATGTGTGCACCCTCGTCGACCGGCGTGTACTCGAGGTCTTCGAGGACGAACTCGGCGGCCGAGTGTGCGAGCTCGGCGTATTCGGGCGCATCGAACACCTCGTCGTACCGGAGGAACGCCTCAACGCCGAGCGTCGCCGAGACGACGCCCGAACTCTCTCCGGGCGTCGAAGCCGCCTCCCGTCCCAGACTCTGGATCGGGTGTCGATGCCCGCCGCCCGCGTAGCCACTGAATCCCGGGACTTGCTCGCTGTCCAGCCAGGAGACGAGATCCGTCGCGTCCCGGGCGTATCGACTCTCGCCGGTGAGCCCGTACATGTCGACGTTCGCTATCGCGAACAGTGCCGCCCCCAGGTAGCTGCGCCGCTGTTCGACGCGGAAGTACGGGCGCAGGTTGACGGGCGCACGCTTGATACCTTCCTGGACTGCGAGGTTGAGGTACTTGTTCTCGACGGGGAGGCGCTGAATGAACTCGCTACTCAATCCGTCGACGTAATCCCAGCCGGTGTAGTCTCGCTCGCGCGAATACGCGAGCACGTCCCGACAGAGGGTACCGACGTCGGTCGAGACGGCGCGTGTTTCTTCTGACGGGGTGACCTGTGTTCCATCCATCTGTGTTGTTCCTATTTTTCGGTGGGTGCCGTCGGTCGATCGGATCCTGAAGACGTCTGCTCTGTGCGTCTGTTCCCGGAGAGCGTGGGGAGCTTCCGGAGAGCCCTGGTCGGTGGGGTCAACCAGGCGCCGAGATCCGACGTGTCGATATCCCAGCGGGCGTCTGCCGCCATGATCGTCCCGATGCAGTCGAGCAGACGCTCGTCACGCCGATTCCGAGCGTACTGCTGGAGTTCGCGGAGGGGAAACACCATCTCCCCGGTTCGCCGTGGGGTACCGATCGGGCGGGTGACGTCGAGGTCGAGGACGCCCGCGACCATCGTCGAGGCGAACCGGTAGCCGAACCGGCTGGCCAGCGCGTAAGAGGCCCAGAACTTCGGGTTGATCTCCATCAGCACGTACGTGCCGTCGGGTCGCTGCCTGAACTCGACGAGTGCGATCCCGTTCCAACCGATATCGCGGAGCAGTTTCGTCGTTTTCGCTTCGATCGTCGGGTTCCCGACGAGACGGAGATGGGTCCCACTGCCGCCGTGGCGCGGCACGGAACGGAGTTCCTGGTGGCTGACCAGCAACTCGATCTCGTCGTCGAGACAGAGCACGCCACAGCCGAAAGTCACGTCGGGACCGTCGACGTACTCCTGGACCAGCACGTTCCCACCGGCGGCCTCGGCAGCGATACCGTCGTAGGCCGTCCAGAAAGTCGCCGGCTCGTCGACGCGGGCCGTCGTCACGGTTCCGTTCTCGTGTCTGGCCTTGAGAAACACCGGAAACGGGAGCGCGTCAGCGGGAGTCGGTCGGCCGCTCGCATCGAGTTGCTCGACAGTATCCGAATAGTCGGTCGGGACGGGGATCCCGAGACGCTCGGCTCGCTGTAAGGTGCTGGCTTTGTCCACGGCGAGGCGAAACGACGCCGGCGGCGGGAGACAGAACCCGACCGCGTCCGGGATCTCCGATCGGATCGAATCGACGGCCGCCATCGAGTCGTATCCGACGGGCAGGACGATCTGCGGCCGGTGTCTGTCCATCACATCGAGCAACGCGTCGGCGTACCCAGCTTCGCCAGGGGCTGGAACGACCTCGCCGACGTCACAGTAGTTCGACCGCAAGAGCCGACTGTACCGAGTCGTGCCCGTCCCGAGTATCCGGGCGTCGAGATCCTCGGAGAGTTCTCTCGCGACAGAGAGCGTGTTGTCATAGTCACCGTCGAGTAACAGCACTGTCGGGGGATTGTCCCCCGAGGTAGCACGCTCGCGGTGGGCTGGCACTTGCACGTCGGAGCGGTCGGAGCCCGACTCGGTATCAGACTGCATTGAAGCCCTGTTCGACGTACGGCGACTATTCCAGTTAGTAATGGATCTGCTACCGGGAGACGCACGCGACCGTTCCGGACGAACCCATCACGTCCCGGCGAGGGTCGCCGATATCTCTTCGACCCACCCCCGGTCGTTGGTCCAGAAGCCGTCGTATCCGTCCGTTCGCTCCCGTGCGACGAGCCCGCAGGCCTGTGTCTCGTCGGTACCACCGTCGAACGCGAGCGCCCAGTGGCGGTCGATCCCGTCAGCTGGTCGCTCGTGGTAGGAAACGCCCGGAATCTCCGGGGGCGTCCAGTCCGCGATACCGTAGATGTGGATGTCGAGGTCCGTCCCGGTTGCGAGCGCACGGTAGACGTCGGCCTGGGACTCGAACGTCGAGAGCGTCTGGAAGCTCACCCGGAGCGTGCCCGTCCCGACGCGATAGGCACGGTCTTCGATCTCCCGACTGACGGCGAGCAGTTCGCGTCGGTTCATCCCCCTGATCATCGTGTCGTCGATCAGATCGAAGATGACACTGTAACCCACAGCGACCTCGTCTCGCTCCGTCGGCCGGACGAGAGGGGGCTCGAGCAGTCCCTCGAGTGCCGCGATCCCGAGTGACCCGACGAACTCGCCGTCCGCTTCGAGGACGACGAACGGATCCGGCCCACCCGGAGGGAGGTGTCGGTGGGCGACAGTCACGCCGTGAGCGTCAAACCAGTCTTCGATTTCAGTCGGGTCACCGCTTCGGTAGACCGTAACCTGGTAGTCACTGGCTCGAAGCTCCCGAAAGTGCGACTCGAACATGGTCAGGACCGTTCGGACTCGACACTCCGTCGAACGATATCCCGAACGGGCGGTTCGAGCGATTCGAGTCTGACTGTCCCGCTCTCGCGATCCCAGGCCGCTAGACCGGCCGTATCGAGCAGCGGGAGATGGATGTGAACGAGTGCGAGACGGTGCTGGGTTCGATCGTCCGGAGTGCTCAGCGTGCCTGTTTCGGTGGCGTCCCACCCCGTGAGAACGGTTGCAAGCTCCTCGACGGTGGCCTCCTCTGCGTCGAGCAGATAATACAGCAAACGGCGTCGATGGGCCGACGAAAGCGCATGGTAGAACCGATCCTCGGCCAACCGCGAGTGGCCGCCACTGACCTCTCTTTGATCGGTCTTGTCGTGAGGGGACATACGAGAACATAGATTATTAATCCTTATAGATTTTGGTATTTAATTGTGTTTTTCTGATGTTTCGAGGGCGTCGACGACCTGTACAGCGGGTGCTCCGAGGTCGTCGAAAAATCGGAGATCTCCGTGGTCAACGGGAGACGTCGTCCAACGAACCTGCGAGCGGGCCCAGCCCGCGGGCAGATGACGTGAGACGAAGCCACTCGAACCACGTGACCCCGAGGCGGTTGACCGCAGCGTCCTTGGTAGTGGATACAGCAACCGCGACGGTACGGCGTCTAGAAGTTATCTTTGAGCCGGATTTCGTCGTCCGTGATCGAATCGATGCGGTCCGTCTCGAGCGGATAATCGTCCTGATCGGCCTTGTTCCAGCCGAGTTTCGAACGGATCTTGTCCGCCAGCCCCGGGTCCGCGTTCACGTGTGCGGTTCCGGATCGTACTTCCGTGACCATCCCGATTTTACGACCGCTTGAATCGACCACTTGTTTCCCTTCGTCGTCGTCCGTGATGTGCTTGCGCTCCATTGCAACCGCCCGTTGACACCCCTCGATCATAGTTATAAAGAGGGTAGTTCCGAGGGGCCGAAAGTAGCGCCGTGTTATAACAGTTCAGCTCCGAAAACAGGGACACGGCAAGGCAGCGGAAATTCGAGTTCCCGGGTGAGATCTATGGGTTGTTACGCTGAGCCCGATGAATGCTGTACGGATATCGCGACGGTTACCCGTTGTACGATATCGTTACTGCTACCGAGTGGTTTCTCACGGGGATTAGCGGAGCAATCCATACCTACGGTCCGAAGAATCGACATTACTCACGAGACCGGAGAGAGTATTCCGCCGACCGGCGACGCTCGTCCCCGATGGGGCCAGAAACGCGATGTCATCGAGTCGGCTACCGGGTTACCGTCGCTGTCGGGTCGAGTCGGTCTCGCAGGGAGTCGAGGTGGTCGATTCCGACGACGGCGACGACGGTCCCGTCCGCACGAAGGGCCGCAAGCTGGGTGGCCATCTCCGCTTCCCGTGCGGCGTCTTCGAGCTGTGCCGCGCGAGTGCGGCTCGCGGTCCGAAAGGCGTTCGCGAACGAGCGCGAGCGGGAGACCTGCTCGCGTTCGTCCCGTGCCTGATCCGCGGGCGAGTCCGTCCAGTCGATATCGTGCGTCTGTGGCGAGTCGACCGCCAATTGAATCGAGGTCCGGCAGGCCAGAGCAGCAGCGGCACGACAGGCAAGTGCGTGTTTCGTCGTCGAGACGACGTTCAAGAGGACGGTCCGAGCCGTCTCCAGCGAAGGGCGCTCTGCGAGGAGCCGTCGCCCCAGTCGCCTGAAGAACCCGCCAGTCGGTCGATCGATGCCGACAGCAGTGTCGGGGGCCGCGGCCTGGATCGCTGCGCTCATCTCCCCGCCAAAGGCAGGAGGCCGTCGATCGGTGGCCGCGTACCGCTCGAACAGCGGGATCGAGATCGGTGGAAGCTCCAGCGCAAGCACGTCCGGATCGAGTTCCTCGACGACTCGTCGGACGCGATACGTACTCGAAGGATGGTCGTGGACGACACCGACGAGCGTTAGTTCTCCGGGACCACCGGGCACCCGACGAACGTACTTCCCGGTGACTCGTGGATCGGAACTGTAGTCGATTTCCGGACTCTGGGCCATGTGGTAGACGGTTTCTACTGAGTCTTAGCACATAGTTACTTAAACCCCTCGTCTGATGAAGACCGCATGTCAGAATCGGGGTTCCGCCCGGTACGGAGAGAATACTCCGGGAAACAGCGGCTTCGGGGATGACAAACCCAGATCGGGCATCTCACACGATCGATTAGGTCGACGTGCCAGCGGCTACGGCCCCTGGTTCGCCGTTGGTTCTGCTGTCCGCAGTGTCGATTCGTCGAGCCGATCCAGTAGTGTCGCCGGTGGCCCGATCCACGCGCCGACGTCCTGCGCGAGTTCGATCAACCGGCGATACAACCGTCGGTATCCCGGGAACTCCCGTTCGTCGAAATACCGCGGGTGCCACAGCACCGTCATCACGGCGTCGTTCGCTCTCGCCTCGGCGACGAGATCCGCACAGACCTGCCACGCTTGCTGAGGTCGTGACGCGGGATCGGGGAGGGTCTGTTCCATCAGCGTCAGCGGGAACACGGTGAACGCCTCCGAGAGCGGCGTCAAGGGCCCGTAATCGTAAGCGAATCCGTACTCGGAACTGGATCCGAGCGTCGAGTCGTACTCCAGCCCCAGCTCGGCCTGGATCTGCCAGGTTTCGGGCGTGTTGATCCGGAGATAGTGCTGACGACCGCCACGGATCGGGTGGCCGAGGACGTCCTCCAGCTGTTCTTTCTCATAGCGCAGCCGTTCGCGATCGCCTCCGGACTGGAAGGAACCGTGGAGACCGACCTCCCACCCGCCGTCGTCGAGCTCTCGGATCACTGCTGCGATGTCGTCGTCGGTCGGATCGTACCGACCGAGCTGCTGGATCCACGTCTCGGGACGGATCCAATCGAGGGGGTTGTCGCTGGCGAACGGCCCCGGCTCGTTGAGGAAGTAAAACGCCGACCGAACGCCCAAATCGTCCTCGAGCGCCATGATCTCCTCGAACTGCCAGTACGGGTTCTCCTCGGCGAAAAGCGACCGCAGGTGGCCGAGTGACCGCTCCGCGAGCGCGTAGTACAGCGCCTGGTGAGATCGCTTGTACGGCCGATCGACGTCGTGTGTGAGACACAGCGCAAAGGAGTGACCGTCAATCATCGTCGGCGGTGACAGCGGGGTGAGTGCTCAGTGCTCGGACGACGCGCTCTGCCGCCTCTCCGCCGCCGTACAGCGTCGGCTTCGTTGCGGGGTCGGGAAGCGGGCCCGTGAGTGCGGTCCGGATCGCCGCCGGGTCGGCACCGACGAGGACGTTCCAGCCGGCCTCGACGGTCTCGGTCCACTCGGTCGTCTCCCGGAGGGTCACACACGGGCGGTCGAGGTAGAACGCCTCCTTCTGGACGCCGCCCGAGTCGGTGGCGACCCGCGCTGCACCCGAAAGCAGAGCCACGAAGTCCAGATATCCCACCGGTTCGACGAGTGCTAGCGCCGAGGCCGCCTCCTCGTAGAGACCGTACTCCTCGAGTGCTGCGACCGTCCGTGGGTGGGCGGGCACGATCACCGTCTTCGGCACGCTCGCGAGCCCCTCGACGATCGACCGCAGGCGGTCCTCGGAGTCGGTGTTGCGCTCGCGGTGGACCGTCGCGAGGACGTACGACTCGCCGGTAAGCCCCAGGTCCGCGACGACCGTGGAGTGGTTCAGTGCGTGCTCCCGGACCGCCAACAGCGCGTCGTACATCACGTCGCCGGTCACGACGACCTCGCCCCGGACGTCCGCGGCTCGCAGCGTCTCGGCGGCCCGCTCGCTCGGCGCACACAGCAGGTCCGCACACTGGTCGACCAGCACGCGGTTGACCTCCTCGGGCATCGACCAGTCGCCGCTGCGGACGCCGGCCTCGACGTGGACGAGCCGAACCGGCCGCTTGGCGGCGACCAGACCAGCCCCGAGCGTGGAGTTCGTGTCGCCGTAGACGAGCACGACGTCGGGGGCTTCCTCGTCGAGGACGTCGTCGAGTCGCCGCATGACCTGGGCGGTCTGGACGGCGTGACTGCCCGAGCCGACGCCGAGGTTGTACGCCGGTTCCGGGATCGGCAGTTCTTCGAAGAACACCGACGACAGCATCTCGTCGTAGTGCTGGCCCGTGTGGACGAGCACCTCCTCGTGGCGGCCGAGCTGTTCGGAGACGGGAAAGGCCTTGACGAACTGCGGCCGGGCACCGACGACGGTGAGGACTTTCACTCTTCGACCTCCAGGTCCGCGTTGTCCCGGCTGTCGAACAGGACCGCGAGGACGAACATGACGACGCCGAACAGCAGTCCGTACGTGGCCGTGCGCCCGCCCTCTCCGGCGTTCCACAGCGACCGGACGCCGTGACCGAACCCGGCCAGGATCGCGGTCGCGCCAAAGCCGTAGCAGGCGGCCAGGGGGTGGACACCGTCGTCGAGATGGCGAACCCGGAGTCGCCACAGGAACTGTCGTGCCAGCAAAAACGAGAGCTGTGGGACGAACGAGGAGTACTCGATGTGGCTGGTCTCCTCGCCGTAGACCGCGGGCATATCGACGTCGACGATCCGGAACCGATGGACGTTCATGTGGACGAGCATGTCGTTGCAGAAACCGAAGCGGTCGTAGACCGCGTCAAGGTCGATCGTCTCAAGTGCTTCCCGGGAGACTGCCGTGTATCCGTTCTGCGGGTCCATCATCCCCCAGTAGCCGCTGGCGATCTTGGTGAGGAGAGTCAGGATCGCGTTGCCGAACAGCCGCCAGCGGGACATCGCCGCTCGGTACGCCGGTCGTTCGAGTCGGTTACCCTTGGCGTATGCGGCCCGCCCCTCGGCGACCGGGTCGACGATCCGATCGAGGATGTCGGGGTCCATCTGTCCGTCGGCGTTCATCACGGCGACGACGTCGATGCCGTCCTCGACGGCCAGTCGATACCCCGTCTTGATCGTGGCCCCGACACCACGGTTCTGTTCGTGTCTGGCCGTCACGACGCGTTGCCGGTAGCTGACGCCGCCGTCGGCCGTGGCGAGTGCGGCCTCTCGCTGTCGGTTGTTTACGTACTGTGCCCGTTCGGTGATCTCCGCCCAGGTGTCGTCAGTGGAGGCGTCGTCGACGGCGTAGATCCGGTCGACAAAGGCCGGGACCGTGGCGATGACCTCTCCGACGAACCCCGCCTCGTTGTAGGCGGGAATGACGACGCCGACGGTCTGGCCCTTGTACATCACTCCACCCCGCGGCCGTCACCGATCGTTCGGACGGTGTGGCCCGACCCCGAGAGGGGCAGCGCCTGCCGACCGTCGACGACGACCATGGGGTCCATCCGGTCCCACCGGATGCGGTCGAACGCGCTGTGATCGGTGACGAGGACGGCGGCGTCGAGGTCCAGTCGGTGCAGTTTCTCGACGCTCGTCGGCGTTCCCTCGAACGGCGAGAGATCCGAACAGACCGGATCGACGAGGTAGACGTTCGCGCCCAGCTGGTTCAGGTCCCGGACGACGGGGAACGCCGGCGAGTAGCGGATCTCGTCGACGTCCGAGCGGTAGGTCACCCCGAGGACGGCGACGTTCGCGCCGAACAACGGGTGATCCGACCCGTCCATGGCCTCCCGGAGTTGCTCGATGGCGTACAGCGGCATGCTGTCGTTGATCTGGCGTGCCATGCGCACGATCGGAGCCGAGGTCTCGATGCTGTCCAGCAGGAAGTAGGGATACACCGGAATGCAGTGACCGCCGACGCCGATACCCGGCCTGTGGATGTCACAGAACGGCTGGGTGTTGGCGAGTTCGATCGCCTCGGGGACGTCCACGCCGAGTTCGGGGGCGACCATGGCGAGTTCGTTCGCCAGGGCGATGTTGGCGTCGCGGTAGATCCCCTCGAACACCTTCACACACTCGGCCGTCCGGGCGTCCGGGGCGGCGTGGACGTCGTTGTCCGTGATCTCCCCGTAGACGAGTTTTGCGACGCGCGTGCTCTCGTCGTCGATCCCACCGACGATCTTCGGATAGGCCCCGCGGATGTCTTTCAGCGCACGCCCGCTCATCGTCCGCTCGGGACAGAACGCCAACCCGACGCTGTCGGAATCGGGGACGGTCCGGCGGAGGATCGGCCACAGCGTGTCCGCACAGGTCCCGGGCGGTACCGTCGACTCGACGACGACGATGTCTCCGGGGTTGAGGTGCATACCGATGTCCCGGGTGAGCGTCGTCAGCGTCGACAGATCCGGGACGTCCTGATCGTCGAGCAGAGTGGGGACGATCAACACGTGGATGCTCGCGGCGGCGGCGGCTTCCTCGACGTCGGTGGTGGCCGACAGTGCGCCCCTGGAAACCGTCCGCTCGATCTCCGCCTCCAGTCCGGGTTCGTTCTCGACGGGCGAGCGACCGTCGTTGATCGTCTCGACGACCGACTCGCTGACGTCGACGCCGGTGGCGTTGCCGGTGACGGAAGCGTAGACGGCCGCGAGCGGCAGCCCCATCTTGCCGAGTCCGTAGACGGCGACCGGCACCTGTCCGCTGGTGAACGCGCGTCGCTGTTCGTCTGGCGTCGTTCCCGAGCCGTACAACCGCTCCAGTGACTGTTTAGATCGTGACATTTGATGGCACCTCACGTTCGTCCGCTGCGAGCGCCTCGATGCGGTTGGCCAGCGCCAGCGCCCGCCGTCCGTCGTCGCCCGTCACAATCGGTTCCTCGCCGGATCGGACGGCAGCCGTGAACGATTCGAGTTCGTTTTTCAGTGGTTCGCCGTTGCCGACCATCGGCTGTTCGATCAGGTTCTCGTATCGATACCGGACCGACCCTTTCTCCTCGACGAACTCGGGGTAGGACTTGCGGTAGATGTGGACCGACCGATCGATGTAGTCGACGTCGACCTTGCAACTGCGGGCGGTGATCGAGAGTTTCCGTATCTTCTGTTGGGTGAGTCGGCTGGCCGTGAACGTCCCGATGACACCGTCCTCGAAGGTCACCGAGGCGGTGATGTACTGGCCGTCATCGGTGCCATCGGCCGTCACGCTCCTGGCAGGAACGTCCAGGATGTCCAGGACCACGTCCAGATCGTGCAACATCAGATCGAGCGCCACACTGGTGCCCATATCCCGGTCCAGCGGCGGTCCGAGCCGGCGGGCGTCGACGGCGATCACGTCCAGGTCGGCCACGACGTCCTGAAGGGTCCTGATGGCGGGGTTGAACCGCTCGATGTGACCGACCTGTAGCACCACGCCGTTGTCGTCGGCCTGCTCGATCAACGTCGCGGCCTGTTCGTCGGTCTCGACGAACGGTTTCTCGACGAGCACGTGGACGCCGCGGTCGATCGCCCGGCGAGTGATATCGTAGTGATACGCCGTCGGAACCGCGATCGAGAGGATATCGACCGCCTCGAAGAGGTCCTCCGGTTCGCGGGGAGCCGTCCCGTGGTCGGCGGCGACCGTTGCGGCCCGTTCCAGGTCGTCGTCGTAAATACCCACCAGATCGACGGTCGGGAGTTCCTCGTAGACGCGAGCGTGATGGCTGCCCATCTGTCCGACGCCGTAGACGCCGGCGGCAAGGGTTTCGTCGGTCATTCGCCGATCGCCTCCCAGGCGCGAGTGAGGTGTCTCTCGACCGCCTCGACGACGGTGATGATGTCCTCGTCCGTGAGTCCCGGGTGGACCGGTAGCGACAGCACCCGGTCAGTGGCTCGCTCGGCGACCGGAGTGGCGGCCTCGTAGCCGTCGTAGGCTCCCTGTTTGTGGATCGTCGTCGGGTAGTAGACGCCGGTTCCGATGTCGTGCTCCTCGAGGTCGAGTTTCAACGCGTTGCGCTGGGGATACTGCACGGTGAACTGATGGTAGGCGTGCTCGGTCCCGGGGCGCGGTTCGGGCAACTCGAGTCTGTTGCCGTCCAGTTCCGCAAGCAGGCGCTCGGCGTTTCGGCGGCGTTGATCGACGTAGTATGGGAGCTTCTGGAGTTGGGTGAGGCCGATCGCGCCGGCGATGTTGGTCATCCGGTAGTTGTGCCCCAGCGTCGCGTGCGTGTACGCACCCGTGCGGCCGTGGTTGATGAACTGGTTGGCTCGACGAGCGACAGTCTCGTCGTCGGTAACGACCATCCCACCCTCGCCTGTCGTCATGTTCTTCGTCGGGTAAAACGAGAAACAGCCGACGTCCCCGATTGTACCGACGTGATCGCCGTCGATGGTCGCGCCGTGGGCCTGTGCGGCGTCCTCGATCAGCGCCAGATCGTGGGCGTCGGCGATCTCGCGGAACCGCTCCATCCGCGCGGGCTGGCCGTAGAGGTGGACGACGAGTATCGCGTCGGCGTCGTGTTCGCGGACAGCCGCCTCGGCGCTGTCGGGATCGAGATTGAGCGTCACGGGATCGATGTCGGCGAACACCGGCTCGGCGTTGGCAAAGCGGATCGCGTTTGCGGTCGCGATGAACGAGAACGGCGTCGTGACGACGCGGTCGCCCTCGCCGATGCCGAGCGCTTCCAGGGCGGTGTGTAGCGCCGCAGTCCCGTTGACGGTCGCGACGCCGGCCTCGGCACCGACGTACTCCGCGAACGCCGCCTCGAGTTGGTCGACTTCCTCTCCGGCGACGAGTCGGCCCTCCGTGATCACCTCCTCGACGCTCTCGAACTCCGGCTCGCCGACGTCTGGTGATGCAAGCGAGATCATGCGATCGTGTTCCCCCCGTCCAGCGGGTCGGGCAGCGGTTCGTGCCGTGCGGGCGTGCCAACGGCCAGCGTCTCCGGCGGGACGTCTTCGGTGACGATGCTGCCGGCGGCGACGAACGATCCGCGGCCGACGGTCACGCCGGGGAGGATCGTCGCGTTCGCGCCGATCGAGACGTCGTCTTCCAGCGTCGGGCCCGCCAGTTCCTGCTCGACGCGGATCGGGTACTCGTCGTTGGTCAGGACCGCGCTCGGGCCGAGAAAGACGGAATCGCCGATCGTCGTCTGCCGAGGGACGTAGACGTTCGTCTGACAGCTCACCGACGAACCGATCGTGCAGGCCCCGTCGACGACGGTGTTCGTTCCGAGCAAGACATCGTCGCCGATCGTCGTGTCCTCCCGGACCAGCACGTTGTGGCCGGTCGAGAAGGAATCGCCGATCTCGACGTCGTCGTAGATCACTGTCCCCGACCGGATCGTGGCATCGTCACCGATCCTCGTCTGAACCGAGTCGCTCCCGTTAGAGCGGCCCAGCGTCGCGTTCTCGTCTACCGTACAGTCGATACCGAGTGTGACGTATTCCATTGCGGGTCCTGGCTGACCGGTTTCGGGTGGCCAGCGCGTACGCCGTGACTCGGGTCGATTGCCGCTTTGTTATTGAGTGCTTTGTGGGGACCACAGACGGACACTATCGCAAGAGGGCGATCCGATAGACCCCCCGTTCGACGAGTGGGTGTGGCTGCGACAGCGACCGAACCCGGACAGTTCGCGGGGCTCGACGTCCGATTCGTCGCTGTCTCAGGAGTTCACTATCCGCTCGCTTCGAGAGATGACGCCGTCCGCTTTCGCTGTCTCGCGACCTCGCCCTCGTGCGGTCAGGTCAGAAGCAACCGTATACCAACCACGACGAACGGACGCCCCGAGAGAGGGATTTCGGAGTTTCGAGACGCGGCTGAACCCGCTGACAGTAGGAGACTACTACGTCTGCCGGGGAAACATAGTCACGTCGTAACAAAGTAGATACGTCGTCTCTTCTCCGGCAAGTCTGATCGTCCGGACAAGCATACGCGGTCAAGAC
>JBMCBU010000025.1:0-15119 GCA_048623335.1 Halapricum sp. | reverse complement strand
CTGACCCCGAAGCCGCGTTCAACGCGCCCGAAGTCGACGAGGACACCGACCTCGTTTTCGAACTCACCGTCGACGACGGCCAGGGCAAGACTGCCACCGACTCCACAACCGTCACTGTCAGTGGGACTGACGACGGTGGCGAAACGACCGAGACAGACACCGGCGACGGGTTCGGTCCCGGCTTCGGCGTCGTCAGCGGTGCACTGGGCACCGCCGGCGGTGTCGCCTACGCCGCGAAATCGCTGCTGAACGACGACGAACCCGCACGGCCCGACGACGTCACTGTCGAAGACGTCGAGACGAACGACAACGAGTAGCGTCGTCTCGATCCGGTCGCTGTATTCTTTTCCGCCCGGTCGGAGTGAGTCGTCCTCTGATCGACTACGAGATCAGTCGAGCTGGTCGCCGACGATTCTGTCGACGACCTCGAGAAAGTCGTCGTCGCATCCAGCCGGAATCGTTGCTCCGGCCGCGACGTCGTGTCCGCCGCCGTCCCCGCCGACAGCCCGGGATGCCTCGCGCATGACGACTGATAGATCCAGGCCCCGGCCGACGAGCACCCCCGTCCCGCGTGCCGAGACTTTCAGTTCGTCGCCGTTCTTGCGAGCGAATGCCACGATCGGTTTCGACCGCGAAACCCCCTCGTTTCCCAGGGCCATCCCGGCGACGATGCCGACGATCGTCTCCCGGATGCGATCACCTGCGTGGAAATACTGGACGTGTTCGCGTTGGGTGACGCCCTTTCTGGTGACCCAGTCGATCCCCTCAGAGAGGTTCCGTCGATGGGTCTCGAGGAGTCGACGGGCACGCTCGAGCGGATCGCCTCGCTCGCCCAGACAGACAGCGAGTCCGACATCCGCCCGCTCGTAGCGCGCCGTGGCGTTCAGAAGCGTCGAGAACTCGCTCGCGTCGCGCAGTTCCGTCCCTTCTGGCTCGGCCGGAAACGTGTAAGTCGTCGCGACTAGCCGATCGATCTTCCCGGCAGGGACACCTCGAGAGACGGCCCGTCGGACGAGCGCACTCGCGAGCGCCTGGCGCTCGTCGTCGGAGAGATCGATCCAGCGTCGCCACTCGCCGTCGGCCTGCAGATCGAGATCGAGATCCGAAAGGAACCCGATCGCACCCGACTCGTCGTTGGAGACACCGGGAATGTGGACGTCGCTGGCGTACTCGAGCAGTTTCGGGAGGGGGCGGGTCTGCTTGCCGTACAGCGACAGATCACGCGCTTCGGTGACAACTCCGGCTTCTACCCCCTCCGCGACGATCCGCTCGTTCGCGCCGACCAGTTCGCCGCCAGTCGCCTGCATGTCTCCGACCGCCCCAGTGACGGCCAGCGCCGCGAGATCCCGGTTCCGGTCGCCGCCCATCGCACGCGCCAGGACGTAACTCGCTCCTGCGCCCGACAGCTCGGACGCGCCGTCGATCCCCTCCAGAAGCGGGTTGAGATGCCACGCGAAGTCGCCATAGCCGTCGGTCTCGTCGAACCCGGACGCACAGTCCTCGGCGCTCGATGGCTGGTGATGATCCGCGATCACGGCCTCGAAGTCGCCGCTCGCGACGTGCTGGCTTATCACGTCGAGTTGTCCGCTTCCGAAGTCCGTGAACAGCACCGTCTCGTAGTCCAGCGCCGCGATCGAGGCGATCTCTTCGGCGTCGAGTTGCTTTTTGAAGACGGCCTCGTGTTCCAGCCCGGCGCGTTCGAGTGCCGTCGAAGCGATGGCCGCGCTCGTCAGTCCGTCGGCGTCGATATGCGAGGCCAGCAGGACCCGATCGGTCTCCAGCAGTCGGTCGGCACAGGCCTTCGCTCGGTCGTCGAGTTCCGGAACTGGTCCCATCGACTTCCTGTTGGGGTGGTATCGGATAAAAACGTCCGGACAGCGTTCGCCGCCCTCGGCAGATCGGACGTCGGCTGTCGCTCGACTGAGCGACGTGATAACAGTATGCCCGGGGAGGGCTCCGAACCCTCGATCTCCGCATGACCCAGGTCCGAGGCTCGACGGCGCCTCGACGGGCATGCCGGGATGGTGCCGCGTTCAGAGTGAAACCCTATGAGTGCGGCGCTATGTCCAGCTAAGCCACCCGGGCGCACCCGGTGATAGCGGGGTGGTACTCTTTAAGCTTCTCATCTCCATCGCCCGAGGGCTACGCGATCGGTTGGCACACCCTGCGGATTTATACGGCCGGCAGGTTACACACGCGGTATGGAACTGCCGGAACTGGTCGACGAACACCTCGGGGGCGAGGACGTACGGGCCGGACTCGCACTGGGCGACGACGACCTGCTGTGTCTGACACCCACCCGAACGCTGCTCTACCGGGCTGACGGCCTGCTCAGCGACGAACGCGTCACCGAGTATCCCCACGACATCGAACGACTCGAACTGTCCGAAGGACGCCGAAAGACGAAATTCCGCTTCGAGTACGTCGAGGACGAGCGGACGCTGACGGTTCCGGCCGGCGCGACCCGAGACACGCTCGCACTCGTACTCCAAGGCGTCCTCGGTGCCGAGCGGATTCTCGACGAGCAAGAGGGTGTCGTCGAGGCGTTTCGTTTCAGTGAACTCACCCTCGTCGTCGCCGACAACCGGGTCGTCAAACACGTCGGCAATACCGTCTGGGACGGCGAATACGAGTCGTTCGCCTACGAAGACCTCACCGGCGTGGACTTCGAGCAGGCCCGCGTCGCGACGGAAGTCGTGCTGTACGTCGACGGGCGACCGGAACGGATCAAAACACCCAACGACGACGCTCGGCTCGTCGAACGCGCGCTCGAACGCGCTCTCACCGAGTACTTCGACGTCACGACGTTGTCGGCACTACAATCGCACTTCCAATCGGTGTCCGAAACTGACGGGGAGACCGACCAGGCGGCCGAGCACACGGACGACGCGTACCCGCTCGATAGCGAACTCCGACCGCTGGGCGAACATCCCGAACCCCGAACCGAGCACGAGACGGAACCGGACGGAGACGATACTGCCCCAGGGACGGCCGAGACTTCCGCCAACGAGACGACAGCTGCCGACGACACCGCCGATTCCGAGACTGTCACGGAACCGATTCCCGACGCCGAGTCCACGTCGACGGTCGACTCGGCGACTCCTGACGCTGCAGTCGAAAAGAAAGAGTCAGCCCCCTCCGAGACGGCCGCGACCGAGGCTGACATAGAGCGGATCAACGAGCAACTCGCGGAGTTGACGACTGCCGTCGACGAGCAAAACGAGTTACTTCGAAAACACCACGCCGCGATCAAACAACTGGTGGCGGCGCTGCGATCGGACGACTAGTCGATGTGCCCTTCTTCCCGGAGCTGCTGGGCGTCCTGCTCGTCGTATCGCCACTCGACGTTCGCCTTCTCGTCCTGCCAGGCCCACGGTTCCGCGATGACGACGTCGCCTTCGTTGATCCACGTCCGGTATTTCATCCGTCCGGGGATCCGTCCCATGCGTGTCTCGCCGTCCTGACACTGGAGCCGGACGTGGTTGCCCCCCTCGTGTCGCGTGACGACGGCAAATACTTGATCTTTCGATGGCATCCGTAAATTCTTGCGCTGTGAGTTCTCGCTCATGCTCCCTCTAGCCCCCCGGCACGGTTAAGTGATTGGAGATTCGTGATAGCACGACCCACAAGGATTCGTGCCACGGCTATCGCTTCTCGGACTCGAAAGGATTGTACGACCCGTTGATGTCCCACTCGTGGATGCACTGTGGGTCGCCGGTGAGCTTTTCGCCGTCGTCTTCTCGGATCGTCCAGTTCATCCGCTCGTCGTCCCAGACGTCGACGCGTCCACACCGCTCGCACTCGCGCTCCGTCGGTGGTACGATCGTAGTGCTCATAGCTGTCCTGTGGCAGGGCATCCTCTTGAACGTCTCGACGATCGGACGGTGCCACGGCAGTCGGTCAAGGGAGTCTCTTTTCGGCCGATGATACCGAACAGTCGACCGGAAAAGCCACGGCCTCGGCGGCCGAACGTCGTCGGTAGTTCGAACGCATGCACGTGATCCTGACGGGTGACCGGAACGCTGGGAAGACGACCGTCGTCGAGTCGATCGTCGGGCGTTTGCACGAACGCGGCGTGACGCCGGTCGGGTTCTACACCGTCGGAGGGCCGGACCAGCTAGAGCTCGTCGCCGCCGAGACGGGCGAGCGGATCCACTTCGCGACGCAGGCCGACGACCGCGGTATTGAGGTCGGTCGATACACGATCGACCCGGCTGCGATCGAGCGCGGACTCGAACTCGCAGACCGCGACGGTGACGTGCTCGTCGCCGACGAGATCGGACGGCTCGAGCAGCGCGGTGGCGGGTTCGCACCGCTCCTCGAAGGGCTTCACGCCGGCCGCCACCGGGGCGTGGTTCTGTCCGTCCGAAAGGGACTGACCGAGTTCGCCCTCGAGGCGTTTCCCGACAGGGAGCACGTGGACGTAATCGAGGTCACGCAGTCGAACCGCTCACGATTGCCCGATCGCGTCGTCGAGACGCTCCTCGGGGACAAGCCGTGACTGGCACCTGTTCGCGCCGTTGCTACCAGCCATTGTCGGGGGTTTTCGGAACGATCTCCCGGTGGCCGTTTCGGGTGACGACTTCCACAGGGATGTCATAGACCGTCTCGACGGCATCGGCCGTCAGGATCTCTTCGCCGCCGGATGCGAACACTTCACCCTCCGAGAGGAGCGCGTAGCTGTCGCAAAACCGGGTCGCGAGATCGAGGTCGTGAATCGCGACGACGCCCGCTCGGTCGGACTCGTGAACGGCCGAGCGGAGCCGGCCCATGACCTCGTGCTGGTGCTTGAGGTCGAGCCCGCTCGTGGGCTCGTCGAGCAACAGCGCCTCTGACCCGCCGACCAGCGCCCGTGCGAGCAGGGCAGTGCGGCGCTGACCGCCGCTGAGCGTGGCCATCGGTCGCGTCGCGAGCGCTCCGATCCCGAGCGATTCCAAGGCGCGCTGGACCGCCTGCCGGTCAGCCTCGTCTGGCCGCCAGCCGAAATGTGGTGTCCGCCCCAGCAACACCGTCTCGAAGACAGTCGCCTGCGTTTCTGCTTTTTCCACCTGGGGGAGATAGCCGATCCGCCGGGCGATCTCTTTCCGAGAGAGGTCGTGAATGGCGGTCCCGTCCAGGGTGAGCAGCCCGCGTTCGGGTTCGAGTAGCCCGTCGATCGCACGCAACAGCGATGTCTTGCCGACACCGTTCGGTCCGAGCAAGCCGAGCAACTGCCCGTCTTCGACCCGGAGACTGACGTCCTCGAGGACGGGGGTCGTGTCGTAGGCAATGGTCGTGTTCTGGATAGTGATAGTCATACGTGACTCACCTCGACTGTTAGCTCCAGTACTCCCTGCCGCGAACGACGAGATAGATGAAAAACGGTGCGCCGACGAAGGAGGTGACGATCCCGACCGGTAGTACCGTCGGTGCCAGCGCCGTCCGAGCGAGGGTATCGGAGACGACGAGCAACAGCGCGCCGACCGACGCCGAAGCCGGTAGCAGGAACGCCTTGTCGTTGCCGATCACCTTCCGGACGACGTGTGGGACGACCAGACCGACGAAGCCGACGATCCCGACGAATGCCACCGCCAGCGCCGTGATCAGCGATGCGAAGACCATCCCACGATTCCGGGCCGCGTCGACATTCACCCCGACGCTCCGGGCGGTCTCGTCGCCCGCATCAAGCGCGTTGTACGTCCAGCTGTGACGGAGCGTATAAGCCAGCCCGACCACGACCGCGACCGTCGCGACCGCGACGGTCCGCCAGCTCATCCGGCCGACGTCGCCGAACGACCAGAACACGATCGACGCTAGATCGCTCTCGGAGGCGAAATACTGGATCGCCGTGGTGGCCGCGGTACACAGCGATCCGACGGCGATCCCTGTCAGGATCATCGTCTCCGGTGACGCGCCGCGGTACTTCGCCAACACCAAGATGACACCCGCAGAGGTCATCGACGCGAGGAACGCGCTGGCAGTCACGACGTATGGACCGAACACTCCGACTCCGAGCAACGCGTTGCCCGCCGACGTGCTCGCGTCCAGACCGACGATCGCGACCGCGGCACCGAACATCGCGGCGTGGGACAGCCCTAGTGTGTACGGCGATCCCAGGGGATTGTTGAGGACGCTCTGCATGACCGCGCCCGCAAGCGACAGGCCCGCACCGATGACGATCGCCCCGAGGATCCTCGGCAGCCTGATGTTCCAGACGATCGTGGATTCGGCCGTCCCACCACCTGGCCCGGCAAACAGGAGTCCCAAGACCTCGTCAGCGGCGATCGTCGTCGGTCCCAGCGCGATCCCGGCGAGTGTGGCGACGACGAGGGCGACTCCCGACCACGCGAGAAACTGTCGTCGCCTGCCCACTCGCGTGAGGTACTGCTGGGCTGGCTCGTCCGAGGCCCGCATCGATTCATCGGACGTCCCCATATCAGCCCACCGTCAGCTTCTCGAGTTCACCGAACGCCTCGGTCAGCTGATCGTACACGCCAGTCCCGAACAGCGTCCGGTGGATCTCGTTCGTCTGTTCGACCGGATCGACATCGCTGAAACCGTCAGGATAGAGGATAGACCCGACGTAGTAGGCGTCGGCGAGCGTATTCCCGTAGAGATTCCCGTAGAACCGCGTCGGCAACAGTCCGTACACGTCGCCGGCTTCGACGGCACTCAATGTCGCGTACTCTCCGGAGGAAAGAGCCTCAAGCACCCGGTCGCGGTTCGATCCAGCGACGAAGATGACGTCCGGATCCCACTGGAGGAGTTTCTCTTTGTTGATGGTCTCGTGACCGTCGATCGAGTCGGCAGCGTTGGCCGCCCCAACGAACGCGAAGGGCGCGAACGGGTGCTGGGTGGACGTCGCGCCCGCATCCCCCTCCGAACTCCGGCCGGCGTAGTATGCCACCGGCCGCTCTGACTCCGGAATGCTTTCGGTACGCTCCTGGAGATCTTCACGTCTGGCATCGAAGAATTCGATGACCGATTCCGCACGGTCGGCCGTACCGAGAATATCCGCCAGGAACCGGAGGTCCTCGTAGGCTCCGTCGAGCCGATGCAACGGTCGGCTATCGGCCTTCACGACGATGACCGGGCGGTCGATCTTCGCCTGCAGGTCGCGAGCGGTTTCAGCGGTGAAATAGGTCGCGACGACAACGTCCGGGTTCGTCTCGGCGATGAGTTCAGCGTCACCGCCCTTGTGGGGGCCGATAGCCGGGCGATCCTGGAGTGCGGGGTTCGCCATATTGTAGGGGATGTCCCGCGCCCAGGTGTGTTCGGGCTCTTCGACCCCGACCACCATATCGGTCGCATCGAGCATTGCCACGAGGTTGAGCATGCCCGGTCCGACCGCGACCACATCCTCGACCGTCGATGGGACTTCGACTGTCCGGCCCGTCGCGTCTTCGATCGTCTCGTCGGCTTCCGTGGCTTCGTCCCCGCCGAGGACACCGATACAACCGGCCCCGCCGACGACGCCGAGTGCGCCGATCGATCCGAGAACCTTTCGCCGTGTCGCAGTGGTACTGTGAGTTCGCCTGTTGTGACCGTCAATACGCATTACCGGCAACATCATCCTCTTTAACGCATAAATGTTTCTGAAATCCCCTGAAGTAACCTTTTTTGTTTACCACCTGTGGGTCACCGTCGGACAGATTCGAAATTGTCCGCCACCCGCCAGTATAAACACGCTCGTCTCTGTGTACCCGACATGGGATTTCACACGTTCGATAGCGCTCAAGCAGAGGGGCTCGAAGACCAGACACGATACAAGTACGTCTCTGTCGACGAGTTGCTCGCGCTGTTCGGTTCCGGCAGCAGCGCGGTTGTCGCTGACCTGGGCAGCGGAACGGGCTTTTACACTGACGAGATCGCACCGTACGTCGGGACACTCTACGCGGTCGACGTCCAAGAAGAGATGCACGAGTATTACCGGCAGAAAGGACTGCCGGGGAACGTCGAGTCGGTAACAGCTGAAGTCGCCGATTTGCCCTTCGAGGATGACACGCTGGACGGTGCGTACTCGACGATGACGTATCACGAGTTCGCGAGCGAGGAATCGCTTGCGGAACTGGCCCGGATCTGCCGGCCCGGCGCACGCGTCGGGATCGCCGACTGGAGTGCCATGGGCACGGGCGAGCGTGGCCCACCGCTCGAGGAACGATTCGACGCCGCCGAGGCCGCAACCGCCTTCGAATCGGCCGGCTTCGAGGTCGAACGGGCACAAGACCGCAGGGAAACGTTCGTCTTGTCTGTGTACCTTCGATAGAATAGTATTCTTAATATCTACCGTACTAGTGGGCAAGTGTATTCACAAAACCGTTATTACTGTATGGGTGCCTTTACCAGGCATGCCAGGATCAGACCCGTACACACCGACCGAATCACGATACGAGTGTCGCAGTTGTGGCAAACGGATCACAACTGAAACTGGAAGTTACGTCACGTGCCCGGTCTGCGACAGCGAGATGCAAAACATCGCGGTCCCGCGAGAGTGAGCACTCCAGTGTTGTTTTGAGCGGACTCGACCACCGGAGTCGCTATAGTCACAGACGTGCGGTTGACAGCGTCACCAGGTCTGTGCGATCCGCTCGATCATACGATCCGGAGGATCGACTTCGCCGGTAACGTTCGTCCCGTCGTAGTCTTTGACGGTCAGCAGAATCGGTTCTTCGCCGATTAGCCAGTAGAAGGCATATCGCTTCGTCCGTGCGACGATCGCTGTCTCGGGGGAAGCGTCGCTGTCCGCCTCGCTGATCGTGAACGGTGCCGTATGTTGGGTTTGCATCGCCGTGGACATGATTGCACGTGGCTGTAGGCTTCGGGCGCTAATAAGTCTTTATTCAGAGGCGAGTTAATACTTATATGGATGGTACCAAGAGACATGATGAACTAGAGGTGTGGGACGTCCGATTTTCCGATTTGATAGGTCGGAGCGTATTTTTATAACGCGGCGTACCGGAGCACCGTACAACGGTAGAGATGAGCACAGACATGCGGTCCGCGCGAGTCTGCGTCACGAACGCCAAAGGCGGGACCGGCAAGACAACGATCGCGATCAACGTCGCGGGGGCACTCAACGAGCGTGGCCGCGACGTGTTGTTCGTCGATCTCGATCCTCAGGGCAACGCCACTGAAGGGCTGGGGTTGCTGGACGCCTACGACAAGGAACCGCCGACGTTCTTCGACGTGTTGACCGACCACCGTCAACGCGACCGGGTCGACGAACTGATCGTCGAACACGAGGAGATGGACGTCCTGCCGAGCAACATCGACCTTCTACAGGCCGAACACGAACTGACGATCGCCGATCTCATCGCTCGTGTCAAACGAAATCCGGAAACGGACCTCGATCCGTCGGCGCTCGCGTCGCTCGGGATCAACGTCTCTCCCGATGGCGTGGCAGGGCCACACGCGCTGGACGTGCTCGATAGGGTGCTCACGGACGTCGAGGCGGCCTACGATTACGTCATCATCGACTCGCCGCCGTTTTACGGCAAGTTGACCGACACGGGGATCTACGCGGCCCAGCATATCCTCGTGCCGGCGCTGACGGAAGCGAGTTCGGAGCGGGCGATCGAGTTGCTCATCGACCAGATGGCGGCACTGGAGGGCCAGACCGGCATCACTGTCGAGACGATGGGCGTCGTTGCCAACCGCATCGAGAAGACCAACGAGGACCGCGAGATGCTGGAGTGGCTCACCGCGGTCTTCGATGGCTTCCCGGTCTGGGAAATCCGGAAGCGGGTCGCGCTTCAGCGAGCGTTCAAGGACGGAAAATCGATATTCGCCACGGACGAGACGGTCGATATGGCGGAGGTCTTTCTCGATATCGCCGCGGAGTTCGACGATCGATTCGGACTCACCACCGAACACACACACGAGGTGACACATGACTGACGACGAGGATCGCATGGAACGGGCGAAACGTATCCGACGAATGCGCGAGGGCCGTCGTACCGGCCCGGCCGACACCGACAGCGGGGACCCAGCCGGCGGAGATGTCACCGATGACCCCGAACCGAACGACTCCGATGGGAAAGAGGTCGAACCGGCCGAGTCCGAATGGTTCGAAGAGCCCACCGAGGAAACGTCGACGGACGCTCGATCCCGCGAGATGACCGATATGACTGACAACGATCCAGCGGCCGGCGAAACGGCAGCATCGAGAGTCAACAGCCCGGCGGAGAGCAACGACTCACAGGACGACGACGGCGTGAACCCGAACGATGGCGAGCCAGACGACCTCGAACCGGACAACGGGGCAGCCGACAGCGCTGGGTCGGACGACGACGCGGCGGCTGCGGTGTCGTCTGCGGTCGCTGCGGCAGCGGCTTTCGAGGGTGACAGCGGGAGTGTCGAGAAGGGAAGTGACACTGGCAGTTCCGAAGGGGTCGCGGATGCCGACGACAGCGACTCGACGACAGCCGACGAGAGCACCGCTGGGGACGACCAGCTGGCGGAGATCGAAGGGCCCACGGCGACACAGCCGGAGACGACCGAGAAGACAGAAACGGAGATCCGCGTACTGGAGTTTCGACTCGGCGACGAACAGTACTGCCTGGACATCCAGCACGTCGAGGAAATCGTCAAAGAGGAGACGGTCACGCGCGTCCCGAACACCCCTGAACACGTCCGCGGCGTCGTCGATCTCCGGGGACAGATCACGACGATCCTCGATCCGAAAGTGTCGCTGGGCATCGACGAAACCGACGACGAGCAGTTGATCGTCGTCTTCGACGAGGGCACCTTCGAGGAGCAAGGACACGTCGGGTGGGTCGTCGACGAGGTTCGGCAGGTCATGCCGATCACGGAATCGGAGGTCAAAGACTCGCCGCTCGATCAAAAAGCGGTCAACGGCGTCGTCGAACGCGACGGCGAGTTCGTGATCTGGGCCGAACCCGAGGTCGCCCTGCTGGACGAATAGCGGGGCAGTTTACTGCATTTCCTCTGTGAGCAGTTCGACCGCGTCCCGAACAGCACCGATCGACGTCAAGTAGCCGACGCCGACCGAGCGCTTGACCGCCGTCGCGGCCGGTCCGCGAAGGACCTGCGGGCCGACTTTCGCGACCGCACCGTCGCCGACGCTGACGAGCCAGCCGAGTTGGTCGTAGTCGTAGCGGTCGAGGCGCGGTTCGAATCCGCGGCCGCCTTCGCGGTCGAACGCGAGCAGTGCCGCGATGTTCTCTGCGGCCACCGGAGCCTGTCTGATCGCCGTGTGTGCACTCGCTGGGGCGGTCCGTCCGTCGATGTCGGTCACGCGCGCCGCGTCGCCGAGCGCGAACGTTCGATCCGCCAGCCGCAGCGTCGCCGGGACCGCGGGCCGTTCGGGGACGGCGTCGCTTCCTCGAATGCCGCCGGTCCAGACGAACTGGTCGTAGACGATCTCGGAGCCGTCCTCGAGTAGAACTGTCGTGTCGTCCGCTCGCTCGACGCCCGATCCCGTCCGGACGTCGATTCCCCGTGCGTCCAACTCTTCGCGCAGGCCGCGGCGCAAGTCAGCGGGAAAGCCGGGCACGATCGTCACGGCCTGTTCGAGGAGCGTGATCGTCACGTCCGCGTCCTGTTCGGACGCCAGCGCGGCGAGTTCGCCGGCGACCTGGACTCCGGAGAGCCCCGCGCCGCCGACGACGATCCGACCGTCGGATTCGAACGCATCGAACGCGTCGGCCCGGACCTCGCGGGCGTGTGCGATCGTTCGCAGTGGCGTCGCGTGCTCGCGTACGCCCTCCAGGCCGTAGAACGCGGTCTCGATACCCAGCGATATCGCGCCTGCGTCGTAGGCGACCGTTTCGCCGTCGGATAGCGTCACGACCTGCCGATCGGGATCGACGTCCGTGACACGCTGCTGGCGGTGCTGGGCGCGATCGAGGAGGTCGTCGAACGGGATGGTGATCGCGTCGGCGAGGTCGGGACGCCGAATGACACGATGAACCTCGTGGCGCACAGTGTGGGTGGGGCTGTCGTCGAAGAGGACGATCTCATCTGTCGCCGGGAGCCGCCGTTCGAGTCGACGAACGAGCGGGAGGCCGGCGTAGCCGCCGCCGAAGACTGCAACTCGCATACGCCACGTTAGGATCGGATCGCCGTAAACGCGAGGGTCGAACGGTGCGCTCGTCGACACCGGCCAGGTCGGGCGACGGGCGGACGAGGTTTTTTGATCCGGCAGCCACTGGATCACACATGCGAGCAATCGTCGTCCGCCGGGGAAACCACGAACCGGAGCTGATCGAGTTGCCGCGACCCGACCCGGACGAGGGCGAGGCGCTCGTTCGAATGCTCCGGGTCGGGATCGACGGCACTGACCACGAGGTGCTCGAAGACGGACCCGAATCGTTTCCGCCCGGCGACGACTATCTCGTGCTCGGTCACGAAGCCGTCGGCGTCATCGAAGAGCCCGGTACAACCGCATACGAGAGGGGAGACGTGGTCGTTCCGACAGTCCGCCGGCGACCGGACGACGAGCCGAACGAGTACTTCGATCGCGGGGAGCCGGACATGGCTCCAACCGGCAAGCACTTGGAGTGTGGCATCTCGGGCGCGCACGGGTTCATGGCCGAGTACGTTCCCGTCCCCGAGGACAGGCTCGTCGAGATCCCGCGTCGACTGGCCGAGTTCGGCGTGTTCGTCGAGCCGATCAGCATCTCCGAGAAGGCGATCGAACACGCCTACGCGTCCCGATCGGCGTTCGAGTGGACGCCACGACGCGCGCTGGTGTTGGGCAACGGCGCGCTCGGGCTGGTGACACTCGCGATGCTCCGCCAGGAGTTCGAGGACCGCTACTGTCTCGGTCGGCGCGACCGGCCAGACCCGACGATCGACGTGATCGAGCGTCTCGAGGCCACCTACATCGACTCTCGCGAGACGCCAGTGGCGGAGATTCCCGACGAGCACGGGAGTATGGACTTCATTTACGAGGCGACGGGGTATGCGAAACACCCCTTCGAGTCGATTCACGCGCTCGCGCCCAACGGCGTCGCTGCGCTGGTCGGGATCGCCGACCCCTGGGAGTTCGAGATCGACGGCGGGACGCTTCATACCGAACTCGTCATGCACAACAAGGCGCTTGTCGGCTCGGTCAATGCGAACGAACGGCACTTTCGGCAGGCTGTCCGGACGCTCCGGGCGCTACCGGCGTGGTTGTTCGAGGAACTGCTCACGAGCGTCGCCACACCGACCGATTTCGCGTCGGCGTTCGTCGACGACGAGACACAGATCAAAGCCGTGATCGAGTTCGACAGCTACCGACCGACGTGAGGAGTTGCCGCTCCGATATATGACTGCCTGCGACCGAGACGGGATGGACACACACCAGTCCGTACGATCGAGTGACACGTCGAACCAATAACAAAGGACTGATTTATTCGCTCGTAGAATAACGTTGTAATGGCATCGGACGACCTACTCTCGTCGCTGGAGCACATCGCCGAGCGGCTCGATTTCGGCGAGTACGAAGCGAAGGCGTATCTGACGATCCTCGAGCACGGCGAACTCACGGCCGCGGAGATTGCCGAGTACACCGACATCCCACAGCCGCGGGTTTACGATACCGTTCGCAGCCTCAGCGACAGCGGATTGGTCGAACTCCGGGAGTCGCGGCCGATGAAGGTCCTGGCGATCGACCCGAAGGAAGCGTTCGCGGATTACCGAAATTCGCTATCCTCGCTCGTCGACGGGCTCAACGAACGGTACACGAAGCCGGCCCGCGAGGCCGAGGGTGTCTCGCTGGTGAAATCCCGACCGACGATGCTCCGATATCTGGAAGACGTGATCGAGTCGGCCAGCTACGAATTGATGGTGTCGCTGACGCCCGACCTCCTCGAACGGTACCACGAGGCGCTCGCGTCGGTCCAGGACAAGGGTGTCGCGGTCGAGATTCTGCTTTCGCCGGCCGCCGCCGTCCCGAGTCCGGAGGAGTTCGATTACATCGACGTCGCCACGACCGTTCGGACACGACGCGGCGTGACGACGCCGATCGTCGCCGTCGCCGACGGCGAGTACGCGATGTATGCGACCCGCGAGGGGATCGAAGGTGCGGAGGACCGCTATGGTGTGATATTCAACCGCTCGGAGCTGGGCTTTCTGCTCTCGGGCTTTCTGAATACGGTTCTGTGGACGACGTCCGAAACCATCATCGACGAACCCGTCACGGATCGGTTTCCCCGTCGGTACGGGACGATCCGACGGTGCGTGGCCGATCTCGCCCAGCTCGATGGCACATACTACGCCTCGGTCGACGGGCGCGACGTCGAGACGGGTGAACACACGCTCGTCGAAGGGGAGATCGTAGACGTGACTTCCGAATCAAACTGGATCGCGGCGTCGATGCTCGTCGATACCGGCGACCGCGAGATTGAAGTCGGCGGCCAGGTCGCTGCGCTCGAGGACGTCGAGGCCCACGAGATTGTCGTCGGACAGGACGGACCGCCTGGTGTATGAGAACGGGGACGTGCGGTCCTACCCCGCACTCAAACGTTTCCAAGAGCCGGTCGATAGTCTCGCCGTGCCGTGTTTCATTACCCACACTCCAGACACGGTCGATCTGTGAACGAATCGTCAGTGTCGCGAATGTGTGGTATCGCCCGTTTGGCTGTGTAGAACGGCGCGCGGAGCATGATATCAGCCAGCAGATCGTACCTGTCCATCGGGAACTCGACGATGGAGTCGATGTGTTGCATGCCGGCGATGTTCGCGACGTATCGCAGGTCACCCCGTTCGGCTGCGGTCTCGACGACCGCGTCCACGTCACCGTCGTCGGTCAGGTCCGTCTCGACAGGGTGATACGGGCCGGGCAGATCGAACTCGGCGATGCTGTCGCCGGTTTCGGCGAGTCCGCCCGCATCGATGTCGGCCCCGACGACCGTCAGGCCGTTGGCCGCCAGCGCCACGGCCGTTGCCCGTCCGATGCCCGAAGCCGCGCCCGTCACCAGCGCGACACTCTCTCCGGTAAACCGAGAATCGTCGACGACGAGTAGGTCCTCGGGGGTCAGTTGTGGCGCACGCACGTCGAAGTCTTTGCTCATACAGTCGGACAAACCCCGCTAGGACGCATAACGCTAGCTTACCTTGGAGTGAGGTAATGGGATGGTTCTCGCTGAGCATCACACCAGTACTTCGACGCCCAGGACGAGTGCGCCGACGAG
>JBMCBU010000024.1:0-15318 GCA_048623335.1 Halapricum sp. | reverse complement strand
CGTCGCCTTGACCGGCGGATCGTCGCTTGCTGTCATACGATAGTGTATGATTGATGTGGATAAATAGATTGTCCACTAATAGTGGACAGGACGCCACGGGGAAAGCCATCACCATTCTGCGACGCTTCCGTCCTCGTGATACCAGATCGGGTTCTGCCAGTCGACGTCCAGCTCGGCCTGCCGACGGACGTACTCCTCGTCGATCGCGATTCCGAGTCCGGGAGCGTCCGGGGCCTCGACACGACCACGGTCGTATCCGAAGACGGCTGGATCTCGTAGATACGCCAGCAGGTCGTTGTCAATCGGGCGGTGAATCTCTAGATCCTGCCCCTGAACGAGCACGTTCGGGACGACAGTGTCCAGTTGCAGACAGGCGGCAAACGCGATCGGTCCGAACGGCGCATGTAACGAAACGCTGACGTCGCTCGTCTCGGCGGTGTTGCCGATCTTTTTGACCTCGGAGATGCCGCCCGCGTTCGACGGATCCGGCTGGACGACATCGACCAGGTGGTCCCGCAAGACGTCCCTGAAGTCCCACCGCGAGTAGAGGCGTTCGCCGGTCGCCAGCGGCGTCGTCGTCTGTGACTGTAACTCCGGTAGCTGATCGAAGTGTTCCGGTCTGATCGGTTCTTCGTAGAACAGTGGGTCGTACGGGTCGAGCTCGGATATGAGCTGCTTCGCCGTGCTGGTCGTGATCCGGCCACTGAAATCGACGATCAGGTCGACGTCGTCGGCCACCGCGTCGCGAACGGCCGCGACTCGTTCGCGAGCCGAGCGTATCATCGCTGGCGAATCGGCACGACGAGCGCGCGTCACCGCCTCCATCTTGAGCGTTCGGTATCCCTGTTCGATCGCCGTCTGTGCGGCGTCACTGATGTCCTCAGCAGCTTCACCGCCGATCCACTGGTAGACTTCGACGTGGTCGCGTGCCCGACCCCCCAGGAGTTCGTAAACGGGTGCGCCGTATTGCTTGCCTTTGAGATCCCACAGCGCCATGTCGATCCCACCGATCGCGCTCATGAGGATCGGTCCGCCACGGAAGTATTGGCCTCTGTACATCGCCTGCCAGTGACGCTCGATCTCCAGTGGATCCGTACCGAGGAGGTAATGATCCATGATCGTTTCGATCGCTGAAACCGTCGTCCGAGAGTGTCCCGCGAGCGTCGCTTCGCCCCAACCGACGAGCCCGGTATCAGTCTCGATACGGAGAAACACCCACCGTGGTGGAACCGAAAACACTTCGTAGTCTGTGAGTTCCATACGTGTATATCGACATCGACCGACTTGTAGATTGGCCGTACTGCCGGTTCACCGTCGCTGACTACGGTGTGGACGACCCGCGCACAATTCTTAATGATCGAAGGAAAGGTTTTATATATCGGTTCGCCGATCACTAGGGTGGGTACGGCAATGACAAAAGTACTTATCGGTGTCGACGCCGGAACGTCGATGATCAAGGCGGTGGCATATACCACGGACGGCGAACCGCTGTACAAGAGCAGTCGGAAGAACGAGGTGTTGCGCCCTGAGCCCGGCTGGCGCGAGCAGGACATGGATGACACGTGGGACGCGACGGCGGCGACCCTTCGGGAGGTCGTCGAGCAGTTGAACCCGCAAGACGAAATCCTCGGGCTGGGTGTGACCGGTCAGGGCGACGGGTGCTGGCTGATCGACGACGACGGAAAGCCGGCGCGGGACGCGATCCTCTGGCATGACGAACGCGCGAGCGACATCATCGGCGAATGGCAGGACTCGGAGATCAACGACCAGCTGTACGATATCTGTGGCAGCGTTCAGTTCCCGGGATCGAGTCTGGCGATCTTGCTGTGGTTGCAGGAACACGAGACAGAGACGATCATGCGTGCCGACACGGTCTTTTTCAGTAAAGACTGGCTCAAGTACAGGCTTACCGGGGAAATCACGTCTGATCCGAGCGACATGTCACTCCCGTACGTCGACGTCGAGACGGGCGAGTATTCCTCGGAGGTGTTCGATATCGTCGGTGCCCCTCAGCTCGAGTCGTTGCTCCCGCCGCTCCACGATCCCCTCGACATCATCGGCGAAGTGACTGCTGATGCCGCCAGGCAAACCGATATTCCGGAGGGCACACCCGTCGTCTCCGGGTTGTTCGACGTCCCCTGTTCGATGTTCGGTAGCGGCGTCTCCCAGGCCGGAGAAGGGGCTTCTGTCGTCGGGACGACCTCGCTCAACCAGGTGCTGATGGACGAACCCGACGCCAGTCCCGACGGCGTGGGGATGACGCTGTCGCTGGGCCTCGACGGCGAAAACGGGTTCGGCGAGAAGCGATGGACTCGAGTTATGGCGTCGATGATCGGCACGCCCAACCTGGACTGGTGGCTGGATATGCTCCGGTACAGGGAAGACCCGGACTACGCCGCCATCGAGAAGCGAGCTTCGGAGGTCCCGATCGGAAGCGAGGGCGTGCTCTATCACCCGTATCTCAGCGGTTCCGGCGAACGCGCGCCGTTCCTGAACACGAAAGCGCGTGCACAGCTGATCGGGCTGGAGCCCGACCACACCGAAGAGCACGTCGTTCGGGCAGTGTATGAAGGCGTCGGAATGGCGATGAAAGACTGCTACGAACACATCCCGGACACGCCCGAGGAGGTCTACGTGGCCGGTGGCGGAGCGAAATCCGACTTCTGGTGTCAGATGTTCGCCGACGCCATCGACGCCGAGTTCGCCGTCCCAGTGGGCGAGGAATTCGGTGCCAAGGGTGCTGCACTGCTCGCTGGGACGGCAGTCGGCGTCTTCGACGACTTCCAGACTGCGGTTCGGGCATCGCGGACGGTCGAGCAGACCTATCAGACCGATCCGACCGCGTCTGAGAAATACGACAAGCTTTATGACTACTACAAGATGACGTACGAGACGATGTTCGACGTCTGGGACGAGCGCGTCGAGACGGTCGACGCGATCGAAGAGATCGACGAGGCGTAGCGGTGTACGTCCATCGGATTCGGCAGGCGAAGCTAACAACGCGGGTCCGGTTTCGTTCAGTCACTGCCGACATCCGGTATCGGACGACGAACACCGACAAACTGCGATCACGGACACGAGACAAACTATGACAGACGAACGCACACTACAGGCGGAACGGGAGAAAGTAAGCGAACTCGGACGCGAGATGCTCGAACAGGGACTCACGAAAGGAACCGGCGGTAACATCAGCGCCAGACGCGGCGATCGGGTCGCCATCAGCCCCTCGGGGGTGCCATACGAGCAGATCGAACCCGAAGACGTCCCGATCGTCGATCTCGACGGGAAGCAAATCGAGGGCGAGCGCGACCCCTCTAGTGAGGTGGCCATGCACACGGGTATCCTCCGCGAACGCGAGGGCGTCGGCGGCGTCGTCCACAACCACTCGCCGTACGCGACGACCTTCGCGAGCCTGGGCGAGCCGGTCCCGGCCAGTCACTACCTCATCGCCTACGTCGGCGACGAGATCCCCGTCGCTCCCTACGAGACGTTCGGGACACCAGAACTGGCCGAGGCCGCACTCGAGACGCTTGGTGAGGAATACAACGCCTGTCTGCTGGAGAACCACGGCGTCGTTACCGTCGGCGACACCGTCGACGCCGCCTTCGAGGTCGCGATGATGGTCGAGTACTGCGCTCGCATCCACTACCAGGCGGTCAGCATCGGCGAACCGAACATCCTCCCCGGCGAGGAGATCGACACCCTGCTCGAGGCTTTCGAGGGATACGGTGAAGCCCACTGATGGACCGAGAGTGAGACCCAAGGAGCGACCAGCATGCCACCCAATGTCGTCGTGATCGGCGGCGGGGCGACCGGCACGGGCACGGCACGCGATCTCGCGATGCGCGGGTTCGACGTGACGCTCCTCGAGAAGGGCAATCTCACCCACGGGACGACCGGCCGGACCCACGGGCACCTCCACAGTGGTGGTCGGTACGCCGTCGCCGATCAGGAGAGCGCCGTCGACTGCATCGAGGAAAACCGGATCCTCAGAGACATCGCTTCCCACTGCATCGAGGATACGGGCGGGCTGTTCGTCCAGCTCGAGGGCGATTCGGACGAGTACTTCCAGGAGAAACTGGACGGCTGTGCGGAGTGTGGCATCCCGACGGAAGTCATCTCCGGCGAGGAGGCCCGCAGACAGGAGCCCCACCTCACCGATGAAGTAAAGCGGGCGATACGGGTGCCTGACGGCGCGCTCGACCCGTTCCGGCTGGCCGTTGCCAACGCCGCCGACGCCATCGAACACGGCGCGCGCGTCGAGACCCACGCCGAAGTCGTCGATCTCCGCACTGAGGGCGACAACGTCACCGGCGTTCGGTTTCGGCGAACGGCGCCGAATTACCTCGGCGAGGGCAGCGAGGGCGACGTCGAGACGATCGACGCGGACTACGTCGTCAACGCGGCCGGCGCGTGGGCCGGCCAGATCGCCGCGATGGCGGACATCGAGGTGGCGATGGCCATCTCGAAGGGGGCGATGGTGGTCACCAACGTCCGCCAGATCGATACCGTCATCAACCGCTGTCTCCCCAAAGACGAGGGCGACACGATCATCCCTCACGAGACGACGGTCCTGCTGGGTGCCAACGACGAACCCGTCGACGACCCCGAGGACTATCCCGAAGAACAGTGGGAAGTCGAGATGATGATCGACGTCGCCTCGGAGATGGTTCCTGTCGTCGAGGAGGCGCGGATGGTCCGGGCTTACTGGGGCGTTCGGCCCCTGTACGATCCGGACCCGGGCGCGACCGAGGACACGGGTGACGTCACTCGAAACTATTTCGTCCTCGACCACGAGGAACGCGACGGCGTCGAGGGGTTCACCTCCGTCGTCGGGGGCAAGCTCACGACCTACCGCGAAATGGCCGAGTCCGTCACTGACCACGTCTGTGACCGCTTCGGCGTGGACGAGCCTTGCCGGACCCACGAGGAACCGCTCCCAGGAAGCCGCGACCCGTCGGTTCTCGAGGAGTACATGGGCCGATTCGGTTTGCGCTCTCCCGTCGCGAAACGGAGCGTCCAGCGACTCGGCGACCGTGCGCCGGACGTTCTCGGAGGACCTGAGCCCAACCCGGTGGTCTGTGAGTGTGAGGCCGTCACGCGAGCCGAGATTCGCGACGCCATCGCCGACGTTGGGCCGGATCTCAACGCCGTCCGACTGCGAACCCGCGCCTCGATGGGGAACTGCCAGGGCGGGTTCTGCACCCACCGGATGGGCGCGGAAGCGTATCACGACCACGAGGCCTCGGCGGCCCGCGATGCCGTCGACGAACTCTACCAGGAGCGCTGGAAGGGCCAGCGCCACACCCTCTGGGGGCAGCAGCTCTCACAGGCGATGTTGAACCACATGCTCCACGCGACGACGATGAACCACGACGCCGATCCCGGACTCCGCGGGGATGCGGTCGAGTTCGCCGCATTCGATGCGGACGACGGGCGAATCGACGAAACGGGCGAAGCCGACGCGGCGACTGACGGAGGGTCGACCCGTGGCCATTGAGAGTGACGTCCTGGTCGTCGGTGGCGGCCTCGCCGGCGTTGCCAGCGCGGTCGCCGCTGCTCGGGAGGGTGCCGACGTGCGCCTGCTCGCCCACAAAAAGAGCACGCTTCGGCAGGCCTCCGGGCTGATCGACGGACTAGGATACGTCCCGCCACGCACTCCCCGGGGAGACCACGCCGAGTACCTCTCCCAGGAGCGCCAGGACGTTCGCACGGTCCGCGACGAACGCGGGGACTATCAGGGACCGCTGCGGACGCCGTACGAGGGGTTCGACGCCCTGCCGGCGGACCACCCCTACTCGATCCTCGGGCCCGACGCACTCAGAGACGGGCTGGCGCTGTTCGACGACCTCGTCGGCGAGATGTACGTGGGAAGCCACACCGAGCGAAACGCGCTCGTCCCGACGTTCGGCGGGACGGTGAAGCCGACCGCCCGATACCCTAAATCGGCGGCGGCAGGCCTGGCGAGCGACGAACGGCCGATGCTGCTGGTCGGCTTCCGGTCGCTGACCGAGTTCGACGCCGGGATGGTTGCCGATCAGCTGGCGGCGTCCGGCGTCCCCTTCGACGTCCGCGGCGTCGAGGTCGCGTTCGCCGAACCCTTCCCGACCGACGTGAAGCTCACCCGGATCGTGAGGGCGTTCGACCACGACGAGGTGATCGACGGAACGCCTGCCCGGCGCGCGCTCGCCGCGTCAGTCGAACCGCACGTCGAGAACGCCGAACGGATCGGCTTCCCCGCTGTTCTCGGCGACGACGCCGCCGCCGCGGTTCGGGAAGATCTCGGGGATCGTCTCGGTGCGGACGTCTTCGAGATTCCGATGGGTCCTCCGAGCGTTCCTGGGCTCCGACTGGAAGACCAGTTGTTCGAGGCACTGGACGCGGACGGGGTTCGCCTGGAGACCGGCGTTCCGGCCGTCGGATACGAGGCCGCGGGCGACGCCGTCGAGTCGGTTATCGTCGACCGAATGGGAAGCGACGTGCCGTACGCCGCCGACGCGGTCGTTCTCGCGACGGGCGGGCTGGTCGGGAAGGGGCTAAACTCTGACCGAGAGGCCGTTTGGGAGCCGATCTTCGACTGTCACGTTCCCCACCCGGCGGACCGCTACGACTGGTTCGTCGACGACGCGTTCGGCGATCAACCTTACGCCCGATTTGGCGTCCAACCGGACGCGTCGATGCGGCCGCTGGATGCCGACGGGCAGCCGGAATTCGGCAATCTCTTCGCTGCCGGTGCGGTCGTCGGCGGGGCCGACGTCGCCCGCGAGAAATCCGCCAGCGGCGTCTCGCTCGCGACAGGGATGGTCGCTGGCCGAAACGCAGCGAAGGCTAGTGAGAATGGTGTCGATAGAACGGAGGGGACACGATGAGCAACGGAGAGCACACGAGCCAGCATCACCACGCCACCGATGGCGGCGTCACTTCTGAGGTGGCCGGCGATGGGCAATCGGACGCCGTCGAAGTCTTCCCGGAGGGCGAGTTCGATCTGCGCCCAGGGGCTGACGACTGCTACAAGTGTACGACCTGCGAGACGTCCTGTCCGGTCGCGGAAGTCGACGAGTCGTTCCCCGGGCCGAAGTTCCAGGGCCCCGAGCAGTGGCGGCTCAAGCGCAAAGACGAGATCGAGATCGACCCGTCGATTTCGGAGTGTTCGAACTGCCTGCGGTGTGATACGTCCTGTCCGTCGGAAGTCAACCTGGCGCAGATGCACAACACTGCACGCGGGGAGTACGTCGACAACCAGGTTTCGAAGCTCTCGATCACGTACGTCCGCAACCGGATCCTGGCGAACTACCGGACCTCCGCTCGTCTCGCGAGTATGTTCCCCCGGACCGCTACGGTCGTCATGAACAACGGGGCGGTCCGGTGGGCGATGGAAAAGCTGCTTCACGTCCCCAGCGAGCGGGAGTTCCCCGGGTTCGCCACCCAGACGTTCCGGGAGTGGTGGCGCGAGCGAGGCGGTGCGCAGGTGGCAAACACGGACAAGCAGGTGGCGTACTTCCACGGCTGTTACGCCAACTACAACACGACCGAGGTCGCAAAGGCGATGGTCCGGGTATACGAACACTTCGGGTACGAGATTCTCGTGCCGCCCCAGCAGTGTTCGGGGACGCCGATGTTCGCAAACGGGATGCTCGACGACGCGCGCCGTCACGCCGTCACGAACGTCGAGAACCTCGCTGCCGCAATCGAAGAGGGCGCGGACGTGGTCGCCTCCTGTACGTCCTGTTCGATGGCGCTTCGCAACGAGTACCCCGAACTGTTCGACCTCGACGGCATCGAGACGGTAGCCGAGAACACCTTCGATGCGCTGGAGTACCTCCGGATCAACGAAGACCTGCGCGGGTCGATCCAGGACGCGACCGTCTCGGACGAGTTCGCCGAGGCCTTCGCCTACCACGCGCCGTGTCACGCACGCAACCAGGGTCTGGACCGACAGGCCGTCGAACTATTTCGGGAGCTCGACGGCGTGACGGTCGAGGACGTCGGTGACTCCTGTTCGGGCATCTCCGGGACGTACGGCTGGAAGGAAGAAAAGTACGAGAAATCGATGGAAATCGGGGCAGAGATGTTCGAGCACATGGAGGCCGCCGAGGGAACCACCGGACTGACCGAATGCCCCACCTGCGGGATGCAGATGGAACACGGCACCGGCTACGAGGTCCGCCATCCCCTCGAAGTGCTCGAAGCCGCGCTCGTCGAGCAGTGATCAGCGTCTGTCACGCCCCATCGAGTGCCTCCCGCATCACTGCGAGCACCTCGTCGTGGAGCCGACCGTTCGACGCGACGAATCCCGGGCTGTCGGGTTTCCATCGCTCTCCGTAGCGGTCGGTCACCGTTCCGCCGGCCCGGCGGACCTGGTAGACGCCCGCGATGGTATCCCACGGGTCCGGGTCGGGATCGAACCCAACCGCGGCGTCGAACGCGCCGTCCGCGACCAGCGACAGCGTCAACTGAGCCGACCCCATCCGCCGGAATTCGCCGAGACGGTCGATCGTGGCGTCGGCCAACCTGCCGAACGTCCGGTGGTCCGCTGTCTCGAGTCGGAGCGTCGAGGCGACCAGTGCTCCGGAGGGATCGTCGGTTTCGCTGACCGACAGCGGCGTCGCGTCCCGCTCTACCGAGTCGGACGTGGCGACGTATCGCTCACCGAGTGCCGGCGCCACGTTGACGCCCACGACGGGACTGCCGTCTTCGACGACGGCAACGCTCGTGACCCACTCGTTCATCCCGCGCGAGTAGTTGAGCGTCCCGTCGATCGGGTCGACGATCCAGGCGTCGCCGCGTTCGGGCAGCGTCTTGCGGGCATCGTCCTCTTCGGCGACGATCTCGTCGCCGGGAAACGCCGTCTCGATCGCCGAGACGATCCGCCGTTGGGTCTGTCGGTCGGCTTCGGTTACCGGATCGATCTGACTCGACTTCGACGCCACGTCGAGGTCTGTACGGAAGTACTTCGCGGCTACTGTCGCGCCCGTGTCGGCGACGGTCACCGCGGCTAGCTCGCGAGCATCCATACTGTATCGTCGATTTCGATGGCCAAATACTTCGGGGACACGCTATCGAATACGTCTCTAGACGATGCTTAAATACCATATAAATTATATACATTCTATTCTTACTAATATGCTCGTATTGTAGACTGGCGTATATAACTGCTGGGGATTGGCGTAGAAATCCATAGAGGGACGTCGATATCATCACCCGATTGGAAGTATATTCCTCCGAACAAATACGCGAACCCGGATAAGGGGGCGAATCCCACGTTAGATTGCTGTATGGTCTATCGGGCCTCTACCCCGGTTTCAGAGCCTCAACTCGAGATCTCTGGGCTGGTAGTACATTATCAGCCGACATATTACTCAATACGGCAACTGCTACCAACGTGAGTGGGCTTTCGAATCATCCTCTCCACCTTGAATAATCATTTAACTGATATATTACGCTATATTACTGAAATTTGAATTTTTATAGGCGATAGGTTGTTGTCATAGGTTCCGGAGTTCGGTCGGCATTCGGCACCGTGACAGACACCACAGAAGCTAAGCGAACCGAAAGAGGAGTCAGACGTATGGCAGAACCACTGACCTATCGGACCGATGGTGGTCGACCCCGGGTCAAGGTCGCCCGAGTCATCGCGAAACATGGCCTCGATGGACTCGGTGAAGAATTAGAGCGGCGTTGGCTGGCGGAGGGAGACCAGCGGATGAGCCTTCGGGATCTGGCCGATTATTTCAACCGACGGGTCCTAGAAGCAGCCATCGAGGAGAGTGATCTCAGCGTGCTCGACGCCGATGTCGGGACGCTCTACGAACAGTTGACCGGCGACGACGTCAGTGCCGGTGTCAGGACCCGCGTCGAGCGTCGGCTCGACCGGAACAGCGTCGACGTCGACGCCGTGCGTGACGACTTCGTCACCCACCAGTCGATCCACACCTATCTACGGGAGTATCGTGAGGTCAGCCAGCCGGAAGCCACGCCACAGGAGCGACTGGAGACGGCCCGTGAACGGATCCAGAAACTCCAGGACCGTTCGGCGGCCGTCACTGAAGACGCACTCGAAAGCCTCCAGCGTGAGGGGGTTGTCCCCGAGGGTGAGGTCGACGTACTCGTCGACCTGCAAGTGCTCTATACCGGTACCGGCGAACAGTACAACGTCTTCGAGTTGCTCGAGGACACCGCTGAAGAGTGACCACGGATACCCCCGAGGCGGAATCGACTTATCTCTCTCGCCGGTAGATCGGGTGTGGACGAGACGATTGACTGGCTGCGTGACCGGCCGCACTACGAGGGACAGATCGCGGCCGAACGAACGCTCGATGGCAGAGACGCCACGTTCGCGGACGTGGATCTCGATTCGCGTGTCGAGAGCGTCCTCGAGACGGCGGGGATCGACTCGCTGTACCGTCATCAGACCGACGCGATCGGAGCAATCCGCGACGGCGACAGCGTCGTGCTGGCGACGCCGACTGCCAGCGGCAAGAGCCTCGCCTACACCGTACCCGCATTCGAGCGCGCGCTCGACGAGCGGCGGACGACTCTCTATGTCGCCCCGCAGGTCGCGCTGATTAACGACCAGGCCGAGACGCTCTCGAAACTGGCTCGAGGACTCGGGTTCGCCTCCGGCGTGACCGTCGATCGCTACACCGGCCGCCTCTCGAAAAGCGAGAAACGCGACGTTCGCGACCGTCAGCCGACGGTTCTTCTGACCACGCCAGACATGCTCCACTACGGGATCTTGCCACACGCCCATCGCCTGTGGGACTGGTTTTTCGACCGCCTGGAGACGGTCGTCTTCGACGAAATTCACGAGTACCGCGGGATCTTCGGCAGTCAGATCGCGCTTCTCGCTCGGCGGCTCGACCGCGTCGCCGAACGGTTCGGTAGCTCCCCGCAGTACGTCTGCTGTTCGGCGACGATCGGCAACCCCGTCGAGCACGCCGCAACTGTCACCGGCCGGGACACCGAATCGTTCACACTCGTCGACCGGAGCAGTGCCGCAACGGGGCCGACTCACTGGCTCCTGTGGAACCCTCCGGAGTACGACGGGAACGGGTGGGGCGACGGTCGCCGCAAGTCCAGCCACACCGAGGCCAGGCAGCTGTTCGTCGACCTGCTCCAGCGTGGCCTCCAGACCGTCGTGTTTACCTCTTCCCGGCAGGTCGCAGAGCGATACGCCACCGAGAGCGCCGACGCGTTGCGCGAACGCGGCGAGCACGACTTGGCCGAGGGCGTCGGTGCCTACCAGGCCGCCCTCCGGGACGGGCGACGACGCGAACTCGAAGCCGGGCTCCGGGAGGGATCGATCCGCGGGCTCTGGAGCACGAACGCGCTCGAACTCGGCGTCGACGTCGGCGGCCTCGACGCGGTCGTTCTCGATGGCTACCCTGGGACGCGGATGGCCGCCTTCCAGCAGGCCGGTCGCGCCGGTCGCGGGATCGATCCTTCGCTGGTCGTGCTGGTCGCCGGCGAAGACCAGCTCGATCAGTATCTCCTCTCCCACCCGGAGGCGTTGTTCGAACGAGAACCCGAGACAGCCATCACGAACCCTGAAAACGAGCGGCTGCTGGCGAAGCACGTGCTCGCGGCCGCCCGCGAAAACTGGCTCTCCCCGGACGACGGCCGCTACTTCGGCGAGCAGTTGTCCGATCTGGTCGTTGACCTCGAATCCGCCGGCGAACTCGATCGACGGGAGACGAACAAGGGGGTCCGCTGGACCTACGACGGTGACGGCAGCCCGCAACACGAAATGTCGCTTCGAACGGCCGAAGACCGGGAGGTCGTCCTGCAGGCCCGAGACCGCGAGGAACCGATCGCGACGCTCCCGTTCGGCGACGCACTGCGGGACGCCCATCCCGGCGCGATCTACCACCATCAGGGCAGGAGCTACGAGGTGATCGACCTGGATCTACGACACGACGTCGCTACGCTCCAGCGAACGTACGCCGACCACTACACACAGGTACTCCATGACAAGGAGATAACCGTCGAGCGCGATCGCGAGGAGAAGCCCTTTCCGACTCACGAGGACGTCACCGTCAGGCTCGCCGATGTGACGATGCGCAAGCAGATCACCGGCTTCGAGCGCCGGGACCGCGCCTCCGGTAAGGCCCTGGGTCGGGAGTCACTGGACCTGCCCGAGACGAGTCTGGAGACGACGGCGCTGTACTACACGCTCCCGCCGGCGCTGACCCGTCGTCTGGAATCGGTGGGCGATTTCGCGGGCGGGATCCACGCCGCCGAGCACGCCATGATCTCGCTTTTCCCCTTCGAGTTCCTCTGTGACCGCCGGGACATCGGCGGGCTTTCGACGCCGCTCCATCCACACACTGGCCGGAGTACTGTCTTCATCTACGACGGCTATCCCGGCGGGATCGGCCTGGCGAAACGTGGCTACGAGGCGATCCATGACCTCTCGGCGACGACCCTTGAAATGCTACGGTCCTGTGGTTGTGCGAACGGCTGTCCAGCCTGCGTCCAGTCGCCCCACTGTGGTAACGCCAACGACCCCCTCGATAAGAGCGTCGCGATCGAGTTATTTTCTACGCTTGTGCACCATCTTTTGCGGTGAAGTCTCCGGCCTCAAGGACCGAGGGCCTCCGACGTATCGGAAGCACGATGTGAGTAGCCGGGGAGAGAGCCGACTCGTTGTACTGGTGGCTGTGACATGTCGACGTGATTCGCCACGAGATGTGCCGAATCGCGTGAGGAACGTATAGCCACCAGTGGTCGGAACCAAAGATCAGGATTGGTGCTTCATGACTCGCTGTCCGACACACTTTTTTCGGAGGCTATTGTATCCCAGACCAGCGATGTCGCCGCACACGTCACCGGTACCACAGGCCGCAGTAGCCCGGCCCCAGAATGGTGGGGACTGCGACCCTGAAGGTCGTTCTGTACGGGCGAGGGACGGCCATCTCCCCCGGCGACAACTGACGGCGAGTTCCACAGCAAAGCCCCGCCTTCCACGAGCGAACCCGTTAGAGCAAGCGAAGTAAAGTGATCGGTCACAACGCGGTGCATTCCAGTACCATGTCCAAGCCCTCCCCCTCCGAACACGAATCGACAGCCTACAACATTTCAACGGTGGACCTCACCGACGACCACTACGAGGTCAAACAATCGGCGATCCGGAACAAGTACGTCGTCCGCGACAGTACTGGCGATGTCGTCTTGCGCGGGAAACAGAAGCTGTTCAAGCTGAAAGAGGAGTTCCCGTTCGTCACCGGCGACGACCGGGATGCCTTCCGCGTGAAGGCTGGTGGCATCGTCGACATCGCTGGGAACTATGCCATCATTGACGCGGGTACCGACGAGGAAGTCGTCGTCCTCGACGAGGACTTCTCGCTGTTCGTCGAGAACTGGACGGTTCGGGATCCCGATTCGGGCGAACCACTGGCAACCATTCACTCGAAGAGCAAACTCCTTGCGGCGCTTCGCCACCTCCTCTCCGTTGCGAACCTCGTCCCGAACAAGTACGAGATCTTCGACGCCAACGGCAACCACGTCGGGGACATCGAAGGACAATTCTCGCTTCGGGATACCTACACGGTGAGTATCGACGACGCCAGCTCTGTCCCGAAAGAGGCGGTACTCGCCGCCGCGTGCATCCTCGACGCCCTCGAAAACCAGTAAGGCGAACCCACACAAACGAGGTCTCGTGCGCATCCCTCCAGACGTAACCGTGCTCTCCGATGACGGATGACGCCGACACCGCATTGTCAGATAACTATGACACATATCTGAACACAGTGGACACAATCTCCGATGTGGTGTGGAATGCTGAGACGAGACTCTTGACTCCGCGGCTCATAGGGATTAGCGTAGCCGATCGGAGAAATCCACCTCCGATCGGGTGATGGATAGCGACTTCCCGAGAGAAATCTATGGAGTTCTACGCTAATCCCTATCAGTGTGATCGCTGACTACGAGCCGGTGGTTCTTGGGTCGCAGGAGTCATCGAAAACGTTGGAGTTTTCTCCCTCGTCAAAACAGACGTTGTCGAACTGAACGACACACGAGGGTCAAATGCTTCTTTTAGTATGCTGAACGTTTTTGAGAGTTCACCATCTTCCAGTGACATAGTGACTTCCGAAATGGGTTCCAATCGAACGAATAGTTCACTCATCACGCTCGCCGGAAACCGACCGACATAGCTATGCGTCGACGACGGTTTCTCGCCACGTCTCTCGGATCGATCGCGGCGGTCGCCGGATGTCTCGGTCTCGGGGATTCGAACCGAGCGTTGCCGGACGACCCGACAGGCCAGTGGCACCAGTACGCCTACGACAGTCGAAAGAGCGGTGCGAGCGACGTCACCGTTCCAGAGCGGGGGAACCGGGCCTGGAATGCTGGAGACGCACAGTCCGTGGAGCCGGTCGTCACAGACGGCCTCGTGTTTTCCGTCAACGACGGCGTGACCGCGTTGGACGCGAAAACTGGAGAACAGCAGTGGGAACAGGAACTCCCGGGATCGGCTGAGGTGACACCGACTATCGCGGATGAACAGTTACTGGTCGCAGCAGAGGATCGACTCGTTTCGTTCGATTGTGCGGACGGCTCTGAACAGTGGGCGAAATCCCTTCCGCTTTTCGCGAACGACGCACTCGCGACAGATGGTTCGTGTGTCGTCGTGCCACTCGAAGCCCGGCGCGACGGAGCGGGACTGGTCGCGTACGACGTCGGAGACGGCGAGCAACTCTGGACGGACCGGACGGTCGCCGCGGGCACGGCCGCTATCCACGAAGACGTAGTGTACGTGACGGGATACAAGCAAGACGGCGATACGGGGATACTGCGCGCGCTGTCCGCGGTAGACGGCTCCCGGATGTGGGAAGTCGAACTCGGACATCCGGACGCGTCACCGGTCGCTACCGGCGATGGCATACTAGTTTGTGATAGCGGCGTGCTCGCCGTACACGAACGAGATGACGGCGAGCGGGTGCGCCAGCTCGGCACTTTCGGTGATCGGATCCACGACCCGCCGGTCGTGGCGGACGGACTCGCGTTTATTGGATCAGGTGAGCCCGCCATCGTTGCCGTCTCGATTGACGACGGCTCGACCGCATGGACGAGTAATGGGGGTCTCGCTGCGAGGCCCAGTCTCGGCCGCGAGACGCTCGTCATTTCGGCGGAGAGTCTCCCCGAGGAAAGCGCCGCAGGTGTAGCCGCGCTCGACTACACGACCGGAGAGCTGCAGTGGGAGTATCCGCTTGAGGGGTTCGACGTCTCCCCGTCGACTGCACCGGTGCTGGCAGACGGTGCAGTCTATGTCGTCAGTAACGAAAGCAGCGGCGTGTCAGCCCTCGGTGATCTCCCGGC
>JBMCBU010000023.1:0-15343 GCA_048623335.1 Halapricum sp. | reverse complement strand
CGCAAAACGCTGTCGTACACGATCGTACGCAGCGTGCCCGGACTGCCTGATCAGCGAGCCGCATCGACGACCGCCTCGTCGTCGACGACGAGATTGTAGGCACCCTCGTCGTCGTTCCACAGCATCAGCGCGTTCTCGAAGTCCAACAAGGCCCCGTAGGGTGCTTCCGCGAGCGGTCGCGTCAGCGACGAATCGTCGAGCAGGACGGCGAAGACGTCCTCGGTCTCGCTGCCGTCGCCGATCAGAAAGAGTGGATTACCCTCTTCCGAAAGGTCGTGGCTGAGTTTGATCGCGACCAGGTTGATCCGGTCGGTCACCAGCGATTCGGCCTCCGACAGTGGCGCGACCCGCGAGCGATCCGGCGTGTACTCGATCCGTTTCGCCCCGTCGATCCGAAGTATCGTGAAGGCGTACTGCACGTCGACGTTCTCGAATGCGCCGGGGTCGAATCGATCTCCGGCCGCCGACTCCAACCTGCGCTGGAAGGGCGGGATCGCCAGATCAGGCTTGCGGTCGAACGACCAGCAGTCACTCTCGGGAGTCCGTCCGGGCCAGAGCCGACAGGTGGGCGCGTAAACGGTGTACTCGTCCTCGACGGCGCGCTCGATCCGACGGAGGCCGGTCGCCGTGTTCCTGTCGGCGGGTTCGATCGCCACGAGCGACCCCTCAGACGCCAGTACGGACCGATATCGACGGAGCACCTCGATCGGATCGTCGAGTTCGTTCAGGACGTTCGCGAAAAGCAGCAGATCGAACTCCCCGTCGGGAGCGAATTCCTCGGCACGCTCGCGATGGACGGCTGCGTGGACGTTCCGGCCAGTTTCCTCCAGCAGCCGCTCCAGCACGTCGGCGTTGTCGCTCGGCTCGACCGCGTGGTATTCGACGAGCGCGTCTTCGGGAAGCAGATCCGCGAGTGCGAGCGCTGGTCCACCGGTCCCTGCCCCGATCTCGAGTACCCGGAGTTGCGAGGGGAGCAGTCCGTCGCGAGCCAACTCTGCTAGGACGTACTGCGTGGCCGCGTAGGTGTCCGGAAGGTGGTAGATGGCGTACGCGAGCGCCGTCAACTCGTCGTAGGCGACCTCCGCCTGGTCGAAGTAGGCGTCTTTCAGCGAGACGAGTCGCTCGCGCAGGCGGTCGCCGCTGGTTCCCTCTGGCCAGCCGGGGCCGAAAGTTTCGACCAGCAAGTCCTCCAGCGCCCGTCCGTATCGCTCCGGAAACGCATCGACACCGTCGAAGTTCACCGAGAGCGTTCCTTCGGGCGCGGGAACGAACGTCCCGTCCGCCCGCTCGATCAGGCCGAGTTCGGGTGCTAGCTCTCGTAGCGTCGTCCGGACGACACCGGGGTGGGGCTGGCCGTCGACGTACTCGTAGATCTCCTCGGGGTCGATCGGACGGACGTTACGCAGGTACTGGGCGTTCTCACGGATCGCCCGTCGCTGGTCGCTCATCGCTCGCTCGCCTCCCGGTAGAGTTCTTCGAAGGTATCTCTGTCCGCGTCGGCGAGCTCGCCTGCGGCGTCCGCGATCGCTTGCGCCCCTTCGAAGGTTTCCTGGATGTCGGCGTACACCCGCGGATCGTTGCCAGTGACCTGCTCGACGAGCTCGAACAGGCCGGCCGAGATCGGCGTGTGGAACGCGTCGGGCACATCACGAGCGGCCAGCGCGAACGCGAGGACGGCCGTGTGGGCACCTGCCTGGACGGTCTCCATCGTTTCGTCGTGAGTCTCAGCGTCCGTGTGGACCCACTGGTTGCCACGGGCTGTGAGCGCGTCCCGAAGTGCAGCGGCGATCACGCCGCCGTTTTCGACGACCGCAGCGACGTTTCCGGGGGCGTTTTCGGCGGCGAAAAGAGGATGGAGGCTGATCCGTTCACGCTCGGCGGCGTGTTCACGCATCGCCGCGAGCGGCCCGGACATGTGACCGGCCAGATCGACCACCGCAGTCGTCGCGTTCTCGGCGAACTCGGCGATCACGTCCGGCGTGGCTGGAATGGGGACGGCCACACAGACGAGGTCGAACTGTTCGTCGGTGTGACGTGGGACGGAACGGGCTGCCAGCACGTCGCCAGCGGCGTCGGCGACGGCCTGATCTGCGTCGGCAACAGCGAGATCGACGGGCTCGTCGAGACCGTCCCGAATCGCCGTCGCGAACCACCGTCCCATCTCGCCGGCACCGACAACGAGGACGTTCATCGGGGGAGGGTTCCCATTCGGTAGTCAAAAGCAGTTCGGTCGTCGGAGGCGACGATCACGGTGTTTTATGGCTGTTCGGGTTCGATTCGGACGTACGTCGGGGATCCGGCGGTGGACATCGTGAGTTCGAAACTTGGATACGTGGAGATCATCATCGGAACTGCGATCGCATTCGGGGGAACGGTACAGACACTGGTTTCGCTAGAAAACACCCAGCAGGTACTCCTGTGGGGCGTCGTCGTACTGGTCGGGTTGTTCGTCCTCGCGTACGGGGTGATCACCGTGCTGCGTTCTGACAATTCCGGCAAGGCGGCCGACCCGAACAAAGCAGTCAGTAAGACGGATTCGCGCTTCGGACGCGGCTAGCGTGACGATTCGATCGCGGTTAGCCGACCAGCGAGCCCACCAGCGGTAACTCGGCGTCGGCGGCGCGGTGGGCGAACCAGCCGGCTCCGAGCAAGGCGACGAAGACCAGACCAGCGACGCTGTCGGCCACGAGCAGCCCTTGCGGATCGAGTCCGTGACGACCGAGCAACATCTGCACCGCGAGCAGCACAGCCGCCAGGAGACTCAACGATCCCTGTCGGATCGCGTCCCGATCATCGGTCGCTCGCGTCCATGTTCCGACCGCGATCAGCAGGGCATAGAGTACCAGCGCAAGCCCGTAGTAGACGATCTGCACCTCGGGCGTGTAGGGAAAGACCGTCCCGAAACTGAACAGATGGCCGAGCAGGGCCAGCACGAGTGCCACGATCGCGGCGTCCCGGAGTCGTGATTTCCCGACCGATCCGTATTCGAGTGCCGTCGCGTAGACGACGAGCGTGAAGATCGACAGCGCCGCCAGGTAGTGTGCCGCCTGGACGGGCGGGGAATAGCCCCAGGGAAAGAGCCCGCCCACGGTGACCGTGAGCGCGCCCAGTCCAATCTGGACCGGAAGCAGCGCGACGGCGGCGACGAGACTGAAGCGGACACGGCGGCTCGCGTTGCGTTTCCAGGCGAGCGCGCCGATCCCGAGCAGGGCGAAGCCGGTCACCATCGCGACGAGACGGTGGAACCACTCGACGAAACTCATCCAGTTCGCGGGAAACAGCCCGAAGACGGCCCCGTCACAGAACGGCCACCGGGCACCACACGTGAGGCCAGCACCGGCCCCGGCCGTGTATACGCCGAGCAGCATGAGGACGAAGGTCAATCCGGTCGCGCCCGCGAGCAGTCGCCGGAGTTGCATGGACGGTTGTCAGTGCCGCGGCTACTTATCAGCACGTGTCCCGTCAAATCGATCCCGCTTTTGACCACGGGCGACGTGGCGTCCTACCGAGGAGAACACACCTCACAGCGTCCCTTTCGTACTCGCGACGTCGGCGCGGCGGTCGTCGATCCGGGTGGCGTCGTCGAGCGCGCGGGCGAGGCACTTGAACAGCGCCTCGATCTCGTGGTGGGCGTTCTCGCCGGTGACCTCGGCGTGCAGGGTGAGGCCGGCGTTCATCGCGAGCGACCGCAGGAAGTGTTGGGCCATGTGGCTGGTCAGCTCGCCGACCGATGCCTGGGAAAACGCACCGTCGAACCCGAAGTACGGCCGCCCGGAGATATCGAGGACAACGCTCGCGACGGCCTCGTCGAGCGGCACTCGTCGGTCCGCGAACCGCTCGATACCGCGCTTGTCGCCTAGGGCCTCGTCGATGGCCTGTCCAAGCGTGATCGCGACGTCCTCGACGGTGTGGTGGTCGTCGATCTCCAGGTCGCCGTCACAGGAGACCGTCAGATCGAACAGGCCGTGGGTCGCGAACGACTCGAGCATGTGATCGAAAAAGCCGAGACCGGTGTCGATCGTCGCGTCGCCGTCGCCGTCGATGTCGAGCGTCACCTCGATCTCCGTCTCGGCCGTCTCGCGCGTGAGGGCCGCGGTTCGGTCTGTCATACTCCGGCCCACGTGGGCCGGCCCCAAGAGTGTACCTGCTCGCCGTCAGATGTTCGGATCGATCCACCTGGCGATCAGGACAGTCGGCGCGACCAGCACCGTCAACGCGAGCGGGATCCACATCGCCGTTCGGATGCTGGTGACGTCCGCCAGCGCACCCATCGCGACCGGCACCAGCGCGATGCTGACCGATGCCGTCGAGGTCGAGATGGCGTTGATCGGCGCACTGTATTCCGGGGCGGCCTGCGTCCCGAACGCCAGTAGCGTCGGGAAGATACCCGAGACCAGCACGCCGAGAACCGCGACACCCGCGAAGACGATCGTCCCCTCCGCGAGGAAGAACGTCCAGAGGAACACGGGGACGATCAGGATCTCGAGTGTGACGACCAGCGGCCCGTACGGCACGCGTTCGGCGATCAGCGCGTAGATGAACCGTCCAGGAATGTACGCGACGATGAACGCGCTCAACAGGAGGCTCGCCCGCGTCGAACTGAGCCCGGCGATATCCGCACCAAACGTCGGCAACCAGAGGAACATCGCCCCTTCGAGGCCGGTGTGGAAAACGAGCGCGATCACCGTCGCCGCGATGGCCGGCGTCCGAAACAGTCCGACCGCGGCGGCGACGTCGAGTTCTTTTTCGGCATCATTAGTCGGTGTGTCCAGTCGCCAGACGAGCGCGACGACGAGACCGAACGCGATGGCAACGCCGATGTATGCATAGCGCCAGCTCCCGATGCTGACTCCGAGACTCAATACCGCCGGTCCTGCCGCCGCCCCGGTTGCCCATGCCATGTCATAGAAATTGAACACCCGGCCACGGGCGTTCGGATAGAGATGTCCGAGAAACGGACGGTCAAGGCCGCGAGAGACGCCCGTCCCGAGCCCCCGGAGGAGCAAAAATCCGAGATACGCAACGAAAAACGGGGCCAGCGCCATTCCGACGACGCCGACCACCGTTACGAGAATCCCACCCAGAAAATACCGGCGAGTATCGATCCGTCCGGCGATCATCCCCGCGATCAGGATCGCCACGGCGAACCCCATCGTTCCCGCCGGGCCAACAAGCCCTTGTACTGCTTTGCTGATTCCCCACTGGTTTTCCAGAATCGGCAACAACGGACCACGCATCTGCATCGCAAGCCCTTCGATCGCTACGAACAGGATGATCGCCACCGTCCACAGCCGCCGGGACGGCATCACGCCCCGTCCGTCCGTCTCGGTCGTATCTGCCATGTCTCTCACTCTTGGCGAAAGTGGGAAAAGTATTTTGGAATAGTCGATCAATTTGTTTTCAATGAGTGGGGACCCACTCCGGGAGCATCTGATGACATTCGGACTATCATCGACCGAGATCGACGTGTACCGGGCGATTCTCCGATCGGGTGCAGCGACAACGAGCGAGCTGGCGGAAGCTGCGGGGGTCTCGCAGGGGTACGTCTACGAGGTCGTGGAGACGCTCGCCGAGCGGGACTTCGTGGCGATCGACGAGAGCACCTCGCCGACGACGATTCGTGCTCGCGAACCCGAAGCGGCGATCGAGGGGCTAACGAGCCGAATCGGCGAGCTGGAGTCCGCGATGGAATCCGAGTACGCCGGCGGCGCAGGTCAGGCAGAGTTCGAGATCGTTCACTCGCGAGCGACGGTCCGACGGCGCGCACGCAGCGCCATCGAAGCGGCGGCTCACGAAGCGTTCGTCGTCGTCCCTGCATCGGAGTTCAAACACCTCACCGGCGTGTTGGCCAGCGCGGTCGATCGGGGAGTATTCGTGTACTGTCTGTTGCTCGGGCCCGACGCCATCGATATCGCCGACGAGATCGACGAACCGGGAAGATGCACGCACGTCTTTCGCATCTGGGCAGCGACCCCGCCGGTGTTCGTCCTCGCGGACGAGCAGACGGGCGTGATGGGGAGTTACGACGTGCTCAGCGGTCGTCACGGGGACGAATACGCGCTCGCGTTCGCCCAGCCAGAGGTCGCAAGCGGTTTCTACGGCAACCTGATCAGCAACGTCTGGCCGATGGGCGAGACGGTCTCTCGTGCCGATCCGGATCCACTCCCGTCGAGCTACGATCACCTCCGGACGGCCGTGACCAACGCCGTCTTCCATCGCGATGCCGGCCGCGAACTGGCGGCCGATCTGGTCGTCGAACGGACAGCTTCTGGCGATCGAGAGACCTTCGAGAACGTCCCCATCGTCGACATCCGCCAGAGTCTCGTCGGCGAGTCGACAGCGGAGTTCCCGATGGAGAACAGCCTCGTCTTCGAGACGGACGGGGAGCGCTATTCGGTCGGCAACGGAGGCGGCGGGATCGATCCGTTCCTGGAGCCGTACGTCGCACGTACGGTCCGGTTGCGAGAGCGGTGATCGGGTGACGACCGTCGGCTGTCAGATCAAAAGGAGGAGCACGCCACTCGCGACGACGATTCCCAGCACGACCGTGACGAGCTGTCCGAGCTCGCGCGTGCCAAGCGCCCACGCCAGCGCGGCCTTGACGAACGTGTTGGCGATGGCCGCGATGACGATGCCCGTCGTCGCCACCTCCGTCGAGACGGTCCCGTCAGCGGCGAGTCGACTCAGCGTGAGCGTCATCGCGTCGACGTCGGCCAGTCCCGAGAAGAAGGCCGTCGCGTAGATTCCCGACGAACCGAGCCACTCGTTGGCGTACTCGGAGACGAGCAAGACGACAGCGAAGATCACGCCGAACAGCAGCGCTGGCCGGAGCCGGAAGGGGTTGTCGAGCTCGTCGGCTTCGACGCTCTCCTCGGCGGTCGTCCGCCAGTACAGCAGGACTGCGGCGACGACACCGACGGCCGTCATCGCACCCAGCGGCACGGCCACGCTCGGCAACAGCTCGGGGTTGACGACCGCGACCTCGATGAGTGCCCGCGGAAACATGACGATCGAGGCTGTCACGACCGCGAAGGCACAGACGTGATACAGCGCCGCGTTCTGGACGGTTTTTCCCGCCATCGACACCGTCGTCGCCGTCGAGGAGACGAACCCGCCGACGATGCCCGTGATCGCGATCCCGCGCTCCGGGCCGAGCAGGCGACCGAGCACGTAGGCGATGAATCCAAGGCCGGTCACGAACACGACCATCAGCCAGATGAACCGGGGATTGAGCCCGTAGAGCGCGTCGACCTCGCGGTCGGGCAAGGCGGGCAGGACGACCAGCACCACGAGCACGAACTTCGCCGAGGCGAGCCGTTCGCTGCGCTCGATCCGGTCGGCGAACTCGTGAATCGGATCCTTGATCGTGAGTAACACGGTCACTGCGCCGCCGATGACGACTGCGAGCGTGGCCGCCTGCTGGGAGTGCATCGTCATCGCCCCGAGCAGGACCGTCAACAGCGCCGCCACCACGGTCGTGAGTCCGATGTCCTGCTCGTAGACGACCCGTGCAACGTACGCGACTGTCAGCGGGATCGCGAGCACAACGAGCGCGACCGGGAGCGCGTCCGGAAAGAAGCCCCAGACGAGCGCGCCGTACAGCGCAAAGAGTGGAAAGGTCCGACTCCCGGCGATCGCGCCCGCGGACTCGCTCTGTTCGCGCTCGATCCCGATGAGCGCGCCGAGTCCGAACGCGACCAGCAGGTGCAGGACAACTTCTGCCAGCGGGTCCGCGGCCGGATCGACCATCGTCTAGACGTTTCGACGCAACCGTTGTCAAATGATCGGCGACCTGCAGGCGACCGTGACTGTCCGCCGACCGGTGTCGAGCGTTTCGATCAAGAGTCCCGGACCTGTTTGGCGACGTCTCCGAGCGTTTCGATCAGGAGTCTCGGACCTGTTTGGCGACGTCTTCGAGCGTTCGGTACTGCGCGGGCGAGTAGGCTATCACGCGCACGTCCTCCAGCGTGTCCGGTTCGTAGGCGTTGAGCTCTTCACAGACCAACCGTGCCCCGTCGTCGAACTCGAACCCGGCAGCGCCCGTTCCGAGAACCGGCAGGACAAGCGACTCACAGTCCAGTTCCGCTGCCTTTTCGAGGCTGTGACGGGTCGCATCACGGACACTCTGAGCAGTCGCTCGGCCGTCCCCGTAGTGTGGCATCGCCGCCGCGTGGATGACGTACTCGGCGTCGAGGTCGTAGGCGTCGGTGACGGCCACCGCACCGAGATCGACCGGTCCCTTCGAGGTCGCCTCCTCGTTGATCGGTCCGTTCGCGCCGCGCCGGAGTGCGCCCGCGACGCCGCTGCCCATCCGCAGGCTTGTCCCTGCGGCGTTGACCAGCGCGTCGGCGCTCTGTTCGGCGATATCGCCCTGGATGGTCGTGAACTCCATGTTTCGACGTATATTCGCCCGACAGTAAAATCTCACCTCGTTTCCCGAAACCGCTATTCGACGGCGTCCATCGCCGCTTCGAGCGTGAACGTCCCCTCGTAGAGGGCGCTGCCGACGACGACCGCGGCCGCGCCCGCTTTTTCGAGCGCCTGGACGTCGTCGACGGTCGCGACCCCCCCGCTCGCGACCACCGGGATGTCGACGGCCTCGACGACGCGACGAACTGGCTCGGTCCGGACGCCGTCGAGTTGACCTTCCACGTCGACGTCAGTAAAGAGGATCCCGCCAGCGCCGAGTTCCTCGTATCTTCCGGCCGCCTCTGCCGGATCGAGGCCGGTCGCCTCGGTCCAGCCCGAGATCACGACCTCGCCGTCCTTTGCATCGAGACTCACGAGCACACTTGCTGGGTATTCGTCGCTGATCTCGGAGACGATCTCCGGGTTCTCGACGGCGGCCGTCCCGAGAATCACCCGGTCGACACCCGCATCGAGAAGTCCGACGGCGTCCTCGACAGTGCGGATCCCGCCACCGAGCTGGATGTCGACGTCGACCGCCTCGCGGATCGCTTCGATCGCCCCGGCGTTCTCGCGTTCGCCCTCGAACGCGCCGTCGAGATCGACGAGGTGCAGCGTCCTCGCGCCCGCCTCGACCCACCGACGGGCGGCCTCGACTGGATCGCCGTAGGTCTTTTCAGTCCCGCGCTCGCCGCCGACCAGCTGGACGACCTGCCCGTCCTGCATGTCCACCGCCGGAACGACCTCGAAGTGATCGAACATGTTATCTGCTGAGAGGAGCCGGGGCAAAACGGATTCGGTTCCGTAGCCGGAGGAGTCTGGCTAGGCTTGCCGCCGGACATATCGGACCGCGAGCGGCGGCGCGACGAGCAGTGTGAGGGGAACGAGTACCCAGATCCGACCGGCCCGCACGTTGTAGTCAGCCAGCAGGACTGCCCAGGATTTGCCTACAACGTAGTGACCGAAGCCGAACTCGAAAGCGAGCGTTAGGAACGTCCAGAGTGCCCCGACGCCGAGCAGTGTCAGTCTGTCGGCCTCGCGGGCGAACCGGCTGACGTACAGCACCGCGATAACAGCAACCGTGGCTGTGAGCAACAGCGTGCTGACGACGTGTGCCGTCGCATCCCCGAGCATCGAGACCAGCATCGCTTCGCGGAAGATGCCGTTGACAACTGCGACGGCAGCCAGCCCCACCCAGACGGCCAGCGCCGGTCCGAGCAGGCGATGCCACGAACGGTGGGCCTCGGAGCGTATGGATTGTGTCGTTTTCTCCATGCAGCGATAGACGCGTTCGGCCGAGATGAAGTAATACTGACGTGTGTGAGCACGTATCTCGTCCGGCATCGGAACACCCGCTGAACCAAAGCGACCGAACGTGTCTTTTTCATCCCCGGCGAACCAGGGGTATGCGCGCGTTTCGGATCGCCTACGACGGTCGCCCGTTCCACGGCTTTCAGCGCCAGCCCGACGTGTCGACGGTGGCCGATACGCTGCTTGCCGCCCTTCGCGAACTGGACGTGCCGTTCGAGGGGGATACACCGCCGGACTACGCCGCGGCGGGCCGGACCGACGCCGGCGTCTCGGCGCTCGCCCAGACGGTCGCCTTCGAGGCTCCGGAGTGGCTCTCGCCTGCGGCGCTCGACAGCACACTCCCTGCGAGCATCCGCGCCTGGGCACACGCCGACGCTCCGGACGGCTTTCACGCTACCCACGACGCCGTCGAGCGAGGCTACACGTACCACCTCTACGCCCCGGATGTCGACCGCGCGCGAGCACAGCGGGGGGCCGAGTTGCTCGCCGGCGAGCACGACTTTCACAATCTCACGCCGGACGAGACCGGCACTGTTCGAGACCTCACAGTCGAGGTCGAGCGCCACGGACCGTTCCTGGCAGTCTCGTTCCGGGCGGATGGGTTCGCCCGACAACTCGTCCGGCGACTCGTGGCCCTGCTCGAGTCGTTCGCCCGTGGCGCAGCCGACCGCGAGCGAATCGAGCGCGTGCTCGATCCCGAACCGCTCGACGGTCCCGAAGGCGTCGCTCCCGCACCGCCGGAACCGCTCGTGCTGACCGACGTCGTATACCCCGCTCTATCCTTCCGAATCGACGAGAACGCGGCCGAGAGTGCACGTACGGTCTTCGGGGAGCGTCACCGAACGCTGCGGTCACAGGCACGGGTGGCACGCTTCATCCGGGACGGTATGGCGCTCGGGACGGACCGCCGCGGCGGTCAGTAGTACTCCCGGACGGGACGTACTCGCCGTCGTTGCCAGCGATCTGGAACGACGGACCGCCGCGGCGGTCAGTAGAACTCCCGGACGAGGTCGGTCGCGCCGTCGGGCGCACCGTCGGGGATCTGGCTCTTGTCGCTGTCGATCCCTTCTCGTTCCGTGTACGGGACGCTATCGTCGTCCTGATAGAGGACGCCGATGTACTCTTTGTCACCCTCGAGGATCCGGTCTTTCGCCTGCTCGAAACTGCCCGGATCGTGGTCGGTGTCCTCCAGGTCGACGATCGAATCCCGGAAGTAGTCGTAGGTGTCGACGTCGTTGAACGTCACGCAGGGGCTGTAGACGTCGACGAACCCGAACCCGTCGTGTTCGATGGCCCGCCTGACGAGTTCGGTGTGACGCTGTGAGTCCGAGGAAAACGACTGGGCGATAAAGGTCCCACCGGCCGACAGTGCCAGCGCCTTCGGGTTGACCGGCGGCACGTTCGTTCCCTCCGGTGAGGTCGAGGTCTCGAAGCCCTCCTGGGAGGTCGGCGAGGCCTGTCCCTTCGTCAGGCCGTAGATGCGGTTGTCCATGACGACGTAGGTCATGTCGACGTTCCGCCGGACCGCGTGGATGAAGTGGCCGACACCGATCGAGTAGCCGTCGCCGTCCCCGCCGGCGACCATCACTTCCAGATCGGGATTGGCGAGTTTGACCCCCGTGCCGACGGGCAATGCGCGGCCGTGGACGCCGTGCAGGGCGTACGAGTGCATGTAGGTCCCGATCTTGCCCGAACAGCCGATTCCCGCGACGACGAACGTGTTATCGGGGTCGTTGCCGGTCTCGGCCAGAGCCTTCATCATGCCGTTCATCGTCCCGAAGTCGCCACAGCCGGGACACCAGGTGGGTTGCTTGTCGGATTTGAAGTCGGTGAAGTGAACGTCGGAACTCATCGTGTCACCTCCGCTTTCGCGACGGCGCCACGGATCTCCGCGGCCAGTTCGTCGGCCTTGAACCGGACGCCAGTGTACTTGTTGATGCGCTGTACGCGAGTCAGCGTGTCCTTCTCGATCAGATCCGCGAACTGTCCGGTCGCGTTCGCCTCGACGACGAGTACGTCCTCGGCGGCCTCGACTGCCTCCGTGAGGTCGGGACGGGGGAAGAGATACGGCACCGAGAGCAACCGAACCGGAGGATCGCCGTCCAGTTGGGCCATCGCCTCGCGGATCGCCCCCTCGTTGGACCCCCACGTGAGCACGAGGGTATCGGCATCCGGTTCGCCGAACTCTCTGAGCTCGAAGGCCTCGCGCTCGCGCGCGGTTTCGACTTTCTGCTGGCGCTTTTGCACTTGCTCGACGCGAACGTCCTCGTCTTCGGTCCGGCGGCCGAGTTCGTCGTGTTCGAGCCCGGTCGTCATGTGCGCGCCGTCCGCCGTCCCGGGGAACGCACGCGGGCTGATTCCGTCTTCGGTGGCTGCGTGGGGACGGAACCGGCCCTGTTCGTCGAGCCACTCGTCGATCCCGTCCTCGTCGACGACGTTCCCACGGTCGACCTCGACGTCTTCCATGTCGAACTCCTCGGGCTCGTAGGTCTGCTCGGTGACCGCAAGCGACAGATCCGCCGTGAGATACACCGGGACCTGGTACTTCTCGGCGAGGTTGAATGCCTCGACCGTCTTGTGGAAACACTCCGCGATCGACGTCGGCGCGAGGACGAACCGCGGGATCTCGCCGTGGCCGCCGTAAAGCATCATGTTCAGGTCCTCTTGGCCCTGTTTGGTCGGCATTCCGGTTGAAGGTCCAGAGCGCATCACGTTGGCGATCACGAGCGGCGTCTCGGTCGTCGCGATCAACCCGAACGTCTCGCTCATCAGGTCGATCCCCGGTCCCGACGTGCCCGTCATCGCCCGTGCACCGGCACGGGCGGCCCCGAGCGCCATGTTGACCGCCGCGAGTTCGTCCTCGGCCTGGACGACCGTCCCGCCGAACTGCTCGATCCGACCCGTGAGATACTCCATGATGTCCGTCGCCGGCGTGATCGGATAGCCGGCGTAGAACCGACAGCCTGCGGCGATAGCGCCCATTCCGATCGCCTCGTCGCCGTTCAACAGGACGTAATCGCTGTCTGTCGTCTCTAGCTCGTACTCGAAGTCGTCGTCGTAGTTCTCGCGGACGTACTCCTGGCCGAGCCGGGCAGCCTCCCGGTTGTTCTCGACGATCGCCCTCCCCTTGCCACCGAAGCGCTTCTCCAGCGCCTCGTCGAGGTTCTCGATGGGGAACTCGGTCACCGCGCAGGCCGCCCCGAGCGCGACGACGTTGCGCATGATCGCTCCACCCGCCTCCTCCGCGAGGTCCTGCAGCGGTACGTCGAGCCCGATCATCCCCGCCGGGATCTCGACGTTCCCCATCGTCGCCTGCTCGCCATCGTAGATGATGACACTCCCGTCGTGGAGTTCCGCGAGGTTCTCATCGATGGTTCGTTCGGTCAGCGCGATCAACACGTCCAGCCGATCGACGACGCTCTCGACCGGCTCGACGGCTGTGCGGATCTTGTAGGCCGTGTAGCCGCCCCGGATGCGCGAGGCGAAGTCTTTGGAGGTGTAGACGTGGCGTCCGGCCCTGGAGAGCGCGCGAGCGAAGATCTTGCCCGTCGAGTCGATCCCGTCGCCGGCCTCGCCACCGATGGCCCAGTTGAGATCCTCATGCATGATGAGGGAGTTTCAAAGCGACCGGCGAAAAGCCTTCTGGAACCCCAAACCGCTGCCGGCGGGTCAGGATTTTCAAAGTGAATCCGACGCGGATTCGCTGTCCCACCGTGGACGGGGTTGACTGGCCGATTGTCCCTTCCGAAAGGACCATTCGCCGGCCGCCCGGAGAGTCACGTATGGATCGAACGCCACTCACCGTCGCGTCGGTCGAGTCAGTCGGCCCGGATTCGATCGCGGTCGCCTTCGAGACGCCGTCCTCGTTTTCGGCCCATCCCGGGCAGTTCCTCAAGCTCACGCTCGAAACCGAAGACGGCGAGCAATCGCGCTTCTACACGATTTCCTCGCCAGACGTCGAGGACACCTTCGAGCTCACGGTCGGGATCGACCCCGAGGGCGCGGTCGCACCGCGCCTCGCTGAACTGCAAGCGGGGGACGAAATAGCGGTTGCCGGTCCGTTCGGCGATGCCTACTACGAAGGCGATGGCGACGTCCTGGTACTCGCTGGGGGCCCTGGGGTCGGCCCCGCGGTCGGCATCGGCGAGCGTGCGGTCGAGGAAGGCAACGCAGCCGCGATCGTCTACCGGGACGACGCACCGATCCACCGCGACCGACTGGACGACCTCTCCGATGCAGGGGCGTTCGTCCGGGTGGTCGACGGTGAGGCCGACCTGATCGACCCTGTCGCGGCCGCGCTCGAGGCTGTCGAGGACGCGCAGGTGTTCGTCTACGGGTTCGCTGACTTTCTGGACGTCGCGATGGACGCGCTGGAAGCGGCCGGTGGTGATGCTGACACGGCGAAAGTCGAGAACTTCGGTTGAAAGCCCTCGCGGCGGTCTGGCGACCGCCGCTCGCCCTTTTCATGTCCGCCAGGCCCGCCTTGCGGTGCCGCGCCGATCGGCGCGGCATCCGCCCGGGTTACGCCGACGCTTTCCGCAGTCGCGGCCGTGGCGGCCGCGACAAACGCCACCGCGACTGCACCGCCACCGCGACCGTGCCCCGTTCCTCCCCGGGCGCGCGGACGAAACCGCGCGCCGGCATCCTGTCCACTGGATCGGTCTGCGGTACGTGTCAGGCGGTTCGCGAGCCACGCCGTGCTGACGACTACCGGGTCGACTGTGTCGAAACGCTTAGCCACCGTGCCGTCGGAACCAACAGTATGGTACACAGCGACTGGGGCGACTGGCTACCGCGCGCGATTGAGGACGCCGATCCAGAGGGTGTCGCGATCTGGTATCTCGGCTGCAACGGGTTCGTCCTGAAGGCCGACGACGGGACGACGGTGTTCGTCGACCCATACGTCGGAACCGGCGATCCTCCCCGGACGATCCGGATGCTCCCCATTCCGTTCGATCCCGAGGACGTCGGCCCCGTCGACGCGGTGCTTGCGACACACGAGCACACCGATCACGTCCACGGCGAGTCGGCCGGCCCGATCATGTCGAACTCTGACGCGCTGTTCTATGGCCCGGACGACAGCCTCGAAGCCGCACGCGAGGCCGACTGGGGTGGACGGTGGAACCTCGACGACGAGCAGTTCGTCGAAGTGGCCGAGGGCGATGCCTTCGAACTCGGGTCACTGACGGTCAACGTCGAACCCGCGAACGACCCCGACGCGACTCATCCCGTCGCCTACGTCTTCGAGCACGAGGCGGGAACGTTCGCCCACGGCGGGGACGCCAGGCCGGGCGCGTTCGAACCCGTCGGTGAGAAGTACGACATCGACGTGGCCGCGCTGGCGTTCGGCAGTGCTGGAATGATCCGCGACAAACAGACTCGCGTCCCCACGCACACGAAGTGGTACAACGACGAAAACGAGATCGTCGAAGCGGCCAACGAACTCCAACTGGAGACGCTCGTGCCGACACACTGGGACATGTGGAAAGGGCTGAACGCGGATCCGGGTGTGCTCCACCATCACGCGCGAAGCTTCCAATATCCCGAGCAGGTGAAGATCGTCGAGATCGGCGACCGGATCGACCTGTGAAGTCACAGTGACCGTTGTACGGACGTGCCACTGGGA
>JBMCBU010000022.1:0-15462 GCA_048623335.1 Halapricum sp. | reverse complement strand
CGAGGTCGAACGGCCCGTCATCGAATCGTCGCTGGCGGACGACTAGCTGTCGCTGGTTTCTGTCGTCGATAAACGTCGAATATCGAAGCGAAAGCCGTCTACGCGTCTGGCTTAGTCCACTTCTTCAGTTCTGCAGAACTACCTTCTCCACTGTCCCAGATGACACGGACAGTATCTTCATCAGGCTCAACTGTCACACTGTCCCCAGCTGTGACTGTGGTAACATCACCATCAGCTTGCCACTCATATCTATCTTTAGAGTCCACATCAGTCAGGTAGAGATTATCACCGTCAATCTCATCGCCGCCAGTATGGGAGATTGTTAAATCCGGATCGTCATAATCCGTCTGGAAATTCGCCTGTGGAGCAGTACTACTGACCGATTCACCGAGTCCGAGCACGAACGTCGCGATGACGGCCGCGAGGATCACCGTGATCGCGACCATCAAGATCACGCCGATGACCGGACTCACTGCGTCGTCGTCCGTGAAGAGTTGCTTCAGTTTCATGGTTGTGAGCGTTTGCGCGCAGCACGACGGCGGCAAGCAATCGGGAGTCCGATTGCCAACGCCCTTCCCGTCGCCGTATATGACGCGCTCAACGTGTACGTCGTGCTCACTGAATATAAAGTACCGTATCTAGTTAACGGATCTGAAAACGCTATCACGACGAGGTATGATCTCCTACTCTGCGTTTGAAAACGAAACAACGGCGGTGGTCTATGCGCTTGGGCCGGTCCACTTGCTCAGTTCGGCGGAGTTGCCCTCGCCGTCGTCTGACCAGATCACGCGGACGGTGTCGTCGTCATTCACGGCGTATCGGATTGAATCACCTGATCGAATGTTATCACCTTGGTTATAATCGTCAGTAGTCACATCAGACCACGCCTGCCGATCAGATACGATACCGCCAGCCAAATACAGGTTTTCGGCCTTAACGGCATCTCCACCAGTGTGGGTTACCGTGAGAATACCATCTTCTGGAGACGTTTCAAAGTCGTCATCGTCCTCATCCGACGCATCAAAATCCTCCTGGAAGTTCGCCTGCGGAGCGGTACTACTGACCGATTCGCCGAGTCCGAGCACGAACGTCGCGATGACGGCCGCGAGGATCACCGTGATCGCGACCATCAAGATCACGCCGATGACCGGACTCACTGCGTCGTCGTCCGTGAAGAGTTGTTTCAGTTTCATGGTTGTGAGCGTCCACGCGCGAGTACGAGGCGACAGGTTCGTGACGGCCCGACCGTCGACGACCTGCGTGCCGGCGTCCCCGTGTTTCGCGTGCTCTATCGGAAAATTATCTTCACCCGATATAAAGGAACCCCCCGATTAACAGATGTCAACTGCCCCGCGCACGGTGGCGCGGGGCTTGTCAGTGAACTCGGCCTCTGCCGACGTTAGTCGGACGGGACAAATCCCCGGTTCGGCGTCACCGTTCCTGACTTCAGGGCGAGTTGACTGTCGCCCGTCCGCCGCGACGACTGTAGGCCACGATGGACGTACCGCCACCCGACATTCTTCGCACCCACGTAATCCGCATTCTGAGTCGCACCACACGACTCACACTCGAATTCCGCCTGCCGCACTCGGTTCCCCTCGCTCGTATGTCCACACTCGGGGCACCGCCGACTCGTGTTCTCCGGGTTCACAAACTCGACGCTAATCCCTTCGGCTTCAGCCTTGTACTCCACGAAGTCAACGAGTTGTCGGTGCGCCCACTGGTGGAACGCTTTGACAGGCGGCGCACGCTCCCGAATATGCTTCAGATTCTCGAACGCAATGAACTCACAGTCGTGAGTGCGTGCTTCTTCGAGAATCTGGTTAGCGACTTGATGGAGTTGGTCACGGAGATACCGTGACTCCCGACCGCTCATCTGCTGAATCGTCCGATGGGCGGATTGTGTCCCGGTCTGCTGGAGGTTGCCGCGAATCCGCTCGAACTCTCGATGCTTATGCCGAAGTTCTCTCCCCGATGCGAAGTAGGCCGTGCTGGTGGTAGCGATGTTGACGATGCCGAGGTCAACGCCGAGAACTGTCCTGTCCTCGTCGTCATCCTGTATTTCGACCTGTTTCTCGGGCTTGTCTTTGCGGAACCCGAGGTGGAGGTAGTAGTCGCCATCACGCTTGGACAGCGTAGACTCTGTTACTTTCCACTCGTCATCGGTGAGGTATTCGTGTTGATACCCGTCATCTTCGTCGGGAAGGTTCAGGCCACACCGAATCCGACCTTCGACAGTGGTGAGCGACACAGACCCGTCATCGAACAGCGTCATCGTCCGGGTGTCGTATTTCACCGTGTTGCTGGTGAACTCCGGTCGAGACGTTTTGTAGTGTTCGTCAAGGTTTTCGATTGCTTCGACACCATCGAGTGCGGCTGCGGCCTGATGGGTGGCGAGAATTGCGTGCTGACTCCCGAGACGCGTCTCCTCCAACACCGTGTCGTAGGCGAGGTCTTGGAGGTAGGTTTTCCGCGTCTCACTTTCGTCCCATCCGATGCGACTGCTGATGTTACAGGCAGCCTTCCACTCGCTGATGGTGGCGTCGAGCAAGTCCTGTTGCTCGTTGGTGAGGATGGGGCGGGTGATTACGGTGCGCCTCAGGTAGTCGTCTGCCACGAGTTTCAATAGATGGAGGGGGTAGTTAATAGTTCGTGGTTGGTGGCAGCGAGTGTCGGCTTCAACCCCGCCCACGGTGTTGACGCAAATCGAAGATTTGCGAAAGCCGAAAACCTACAGTTTTCGGAAGGGCGGGGAATCCGCCTCGCTACCTAGTTTGAAAATCTACCGCCGTCGAGCTGTCGCGACGGTCGCCTGCCCGACCGCGATCCCGCCGTCGCCCGGCGGCAGGCGCTCGTGGCCGAGCCACTCCAGCCCCGCGTCCGTGACGCGCTCGCGGATCGTCCGGGAGAACGCGTCGTTGTAGGCGACGCCACCGGTGAACCCGACCGCGTCGACGTCTCGGTCGGTCGCCACCTCGACCGCTATTTCGGCCAACCCTCGGGCGAGCGTCGCCTGGACGGTCGCCGCGAGATCGGCCGTCGGGTGGCCCGCTCGCCGCCGATCGAGTGTCTGCAGCAAGGCGGCAGGGTCGATCGCGGGTCGTCCGTCGACGGTCGTCCGCGGAACGGCCAGATCGACCGGTTCGCCTCCGGCTGCCGCTGCCTCCAGTTTCATCGCCGGCTCGCCCTCGTAGGTTCGCTCCGAGCAGACGTCCAGCAGGGCGCTCGCGGCGTCGAGCACCCGACCCATACTGGTCGTGACCGGACTGTTGACTGCCTGATCGACCTGCGCGCGGATCGTTTCGGCATCAGCGGGTCGCTCGAGGACACCTCTCTCGAGGAGCAACTCGTCGATTCGATCCGGATCTTCGAGCAGGCTCGCCAGTATTCGGGTCGGAGATTCAACCGCGGCGCGGCCGCCGGGAAGCCGGAACGGGGCCAGCCCGCCCACGCGGTCGTACGCTTCGAGTGTCGCCTCGAGCACCTCCCCGCCCCAGATCGTCCCGTCCGGGCCGTAGCCGGTCCCGTCAGCAGTGATCACGACGGCCCGCTCACGCCGGTGTTCGGCCAGCAGCGAGGCGGCGTGGGCGTGGTGATGCTGGACCGCGATCGGTCCTTCCAGACCGTCATCCTCGGCGTACCGCTGGGCCTGCTCGGTCGTCAGGAAGTCCGGGTGGAGATCACAGGCGACGACCTCGGGGTCGATTCCGAGCAACTCCGTGAGGTGGGCGACGGTGTCAGTCAGATACGACAGCGTCTCGGGGCTGTCGACGTCGCCGATGTACTGGGAGGGATAGACGCTCTCGCCCTGCGTGAGCGCGACCGTCGCGTCGAACTCCGCCCCGAGCGCGAGCACGTCAGGAGGCGCGTCGGAGCTTCTGTACCCGCCGGGATGTTCGATGGCGGGCCACCGTGGGATCGACTGTGGGACCCACCCGCGGGAACGGCGGACGAACCGACGTGTCCCACCGGCAAAGCGGACGACGCTGTCGTCACAGCGGGCGACGATCTCCCGGTCGTGGACGAGTGCCGCGTCGACGATGCCGCCGAGCTCCGCCAGAATGGCCTCGGTCGTCGTCGCCATCGGCCTGCCGGGCATGTTCGCGCTGGTCATCACCAGCGGCCCGTCGACGTGATCGAACAGCAGGTGGTGCAATCCAGCGTAGGGGAGCATTACCCCGACAGTGTGCAGACCGGGAGAGACAGCCTCAAGCCACGGACGGTCGTCGTCTGCTTCGAGCAGGACGATCGGCCGGCGGGTGTCTGCGAGCGCGTCGCGCTCGGCCGCGGAGACGGACGCGAACGATTCGACGGCCTCGAGGTCGGGAGCCATCACGGCGAATGGTTTTTCGGGGCGACCGGTCCGCTCGCGAAGCCGTTGCACTACTGCTGGATCGGTCGCGTCGCAGGCCAGATGCGCGCCGCCGATCCCCTTGATCGCGACGAGACCGCCCTCTGCGAGTCGGTCACAAGCCACCCCGATCGCTGTCTCGTCTTCGTCGGCCAGCTGGTTGCCGGCCCCGTCGAGTACCTTGAGGGACGGACCGCAGTCGGGACAGGCGATCGTCTGGGCGTGATAGCGCCGGTCGACCGGCTCCTCGTACTCCGCGCGGCAATCCTCGCACATCGGGAACGCGTCCATCGAGGTCGTCGGCCGGTCGTAGGGTAGCGACCGGATGACGGTATAGCGTGGCCCACAATCGACACAGGAGGTCGCCCAGTAGTCGTGATAGCGCGAGTCCGGGTTTCGCATATCCGCCAGGCAGGCGTCGCACATCGCCGTGTCTGGCGGGATCGTCCCCGATCCGCCGTCGGCGTCGCTGGAGGCGACGATCTCGAACTCGCGATCGCCGACCGGTTCGATCCAGGTCACGTCGATGGTCTCGACGCGGGCCAGCGGCGGCGGATCGTTTCGCAGCCGATTCAGGAACGAATCGATCGCCTCGCGGGCCCCTTCGAGACGGATCTCGACGCCGGCGTCGCCAGTGTTCTTGACCCAGCCGCCCAGTTCGTTGCCAACGGCCGTTCGGTAGACGAACGGTCGGAAGCCGACGCCCTGAACGACCCCCGTGACGGTCACCGACGCACGCGTTCGCTCGTCACTCATCACTGCTACCACGGAGGAGCGGGCCTATGAAAGTGGTGACGCCGTCGCCACGAGGTGTGGTCGTCCAGGTGCCGTTCGAATTGGACGGCGCGCTGAACACAGCCAGAGACTGATCGCGCCTGTATGTCTCACGCAGGGATGAGCGTGAAATCCATAGCGGGAATCGATATCCACCACCCGATCGGAGGTAGTGTTCTTCCGATCGGCTGCGCTCCTATCAGTCGTGGGTGTGCGTGTGGTCGCCGTGTTCGTGGGTGTGCCCGTGACCGGCCGTTTTCTGGACGTACGCCTCGTGGTCGTGAGCGTGGGCGTGTCCACGTTCGTCGAGGAACGACGCGAGGTCGTCGATCCCCACGCCGTGTTCGGCGTCTGTTTGGAAGACCTCCATACCGGGGACGATGTCCCGCACGTCTGCTGTCATCAGCTCCAGGTCCGACCCGACTGCGTCGGCGATGTCTGTCTTGTTGATGACCGTCGCGTCGCAGGCCTGAAAGAGAAGGGGATGCTTGCGCACTACGTCGTCGCCCTCGGTCGTCGAGACGACCAGGACCCTGGCCTGCGCGCCGAGTGGAAAGTCCGCTGGACAGACCATGTTGCCGACGTTCTCGATGTAGAGCGTGTCGAGCGCGTCCAGATCGAACTCCGCGAGAGCGTCCTCGACGAGGCCGGGATCGAGGTGACACTCCTTGCCCGTGTTGACGTTCGCGACCTCGGCACCGCGTTCGCGAAAGCGGGTCGCGTCGTCCTCGCCGGCGACGTCGCCGACGATGACGCCGATCGTCTCGTCGTCGGGAGCGCGGTCGATCAGTCGCTCGATCAGTCGCGTCTTGCCCGCGCCCGTCGCGCCCAAAAACTCCGCGACGAAGATCCCGTGTTCGTGGACGATCCGCTCGTGGAGGTCGTCGGCCTGTTCGGCGAACTGTTCGAGGATGTCGGCCTCGGCGTCGCCGCCGCCGTGATCGTGATCGTGATCGCCGTGGCCGAACCTGTGGGCTCGCGCCGGGCCGACCGGGACGTCTCGGCCGACATCGAGCAGTCGATCGACGATGCGTCCGATACCGTGCTGTAGTGGGTTGTGATTCGCGTGGTTGTATGTCATGCTGTCTCGGTCGTAGTGTGATCGTCGGTCGGTTCTTCCTCGTTTGGCTCGTCACCGGCTGGTGACTCCTCGGAGACAGTCAGACTCATCAGTCGGCAGCTGTCGCCACCCGAGAGGTCGATCCGCTCGCCACACTCCGGGCAAGTCAGGTCGGGCGCGTACACCAACGCGTTCTCGGCGACGTCCGGCTCGCCGTTCCAGCCACACGAACACTCCGCGTAGGGGACAGCCGTCTCGATCTCGACCGTCGCCTCGGCGGCGATCGTGTTGGTCTTGGCCGCCTCCATGCAGGTCTCAAGCTGATCGGGATTGACGTGGCTGGCCTCCCCGACCTCGATTTCGAGGCGCGTGACGTGGCTCGCGTCCTCCGCTTCGGCGTGTTCGCGGGCGGTTTCGAGGATCTGTGCGGCGATCGAGAACTCGTGCATGTCAGCAGATCCTCGGGAGTTGCTCGCCCTCGGGTTCGGTCAGATAGCGGTTCCCGAAGCCGGTATCGAGGATCACTCGGCCGACGTGATCGTCGACGGCCTCCCCGACGATCGCTGCCTCCTCGCCCAGGGGGTGATCACGGATCGCTTCGAGAACGGTCTCGGCGTCCTCGCTCGCGACGCCCATGACGACTTTGCCCTCGTTGGCGACGTTCAGCGGCTCGATGCCCAGCACCTCGCCCGCGGATGCGACCGCGCCGGAGACGGGGATCGACGGCTCGTCGATCTCTATCCCGACCCCGCCTTTGGTCGCCATCTCGTTGAGCGATGTCGCGAGCCCGCCGCGGGTGGGGTCTTTCATTGCGGTGATCTCGCCGGCATCCATCGCGGCCGCCACGAGGCCGTTGACCGGCGCGACGTCGCTTTCCAGGTCGCCCTCGAAGTCGAACCCCTCGCGTTCGGAGAGCAGCGAGATGCCGTGATCGCCGACCGTCCCCGTGACGATCAGCTTGTCGCCCGGCGAAAGTCCGGCGTCCGGGACGTGCCCACCCTGTGGGACGACTCCGACGCCCGTCGTGTTGATCGCGAGCGTGTCGATCTCGCCGCTGCCCATCACTTTCGTGTCGCCGGTCGTGATCGGCGCGCCGGCTTGCTCGCTGGTCTCGCGCATCGACTCCATGACGCGCTCGATGGTCTCGACCGGCGTCCCGGACTCGACGATCAGCGAGCAGGTCAGCGCGATCGGCTCGGTCGCGCCCATCATCGCCAGGTCGTTGACCGTCCCGGCGACCGCGAGGCGGCCGATGTCACCGCCCCGGAAGAAAAGCGGCGTGACGACGTGACTGTCCGTAGTCACCACGACCGAGCCGGCCCCGTTTTCGAGCCGGTGGACTGACCCGTCGTCAAGTGCCCCGAGTGGCACGTCGATCTCGGTGTTGTCCGTTTCGAACCGCGAGACAGCCAGCTTCTCGATCAGTTCTCGCATCTGTCCGCTGCCAGCGCCGTGAGCCTCCGTGATGACCTCCTGTTCGTCACTCATGGTTAGATGTCGGGCTGGCCGCCGTATTCGAGCCAGATCTTGCAGGGCCCCTCGCTTGAGACCATACAGGCTCCGACGGGATCCTGTGGCGTACACTCCTCGCCGAACAGTTCACACTCGTCTGGATCGGCCTTGCCGGCCATGATGTCGCCGCAGAGACACTCCTCTGTCAGTGGGTTGGAGCTGGTGGTGTCGACGTCGATGTCGAACCGTTCGCGCGCGTCGTACTGCTTGTACTCCTCGCGCAAGACGAGGTTCGCGTCGGGTATCTGTGCGATCCCGCGCCACTCGCCGGTCGTCGTCTCGAAGACGTCCCACATCGCTTTTTTCGCGGGGACGTTGCCCGCTTCGGAGACACACCGCTGGTAGGCGTTGGCCAGTCCGGGTTCGTCGTCACGGATGAACTCCAGCAGTTGCGCCAATCCGAACAGAATGTCGATCGGCTCGAACCCGCCGACGACAGTGGGGACTTCGTACTCGTCGACGAACTCCTCGAAGAGCCCGTAGCCGGTTATCGTCGCGGCATGTCCCGCGGCGAGGAACCCGTCGACGTCGGTGTCCGGCAGTTCGGCGACGACCTCCATGGCCGGCGGGACGTACTTGTGTGCCGAGAGGATCGAGAAGTTCTCCGGCGGTCCACTCGTCAATACTGCCGCAGTCGGGGCTGTGGTCGTCTCGAAACCCGTCGCGAAGAAGACGACGTCCCTGTCTTCCTCTTCGGCGATTTCGGCGGCCTCGCTGGCCGAATAGACGACGCGCACGTCCGCGCCGTCGGCCTTGGCGTCGTCGAGACTCTTCTCGGTGCCCGGCACGCGCAGCATGTCCCCGTACGTCGCGACGATCTTGCCGTCTTCCGCAAGCGCGACCGCCTCGTCTACCTCGGGCATGTCGGTCACGCAGACCGGACAGCCCGGCCCCATCCGAATGGTTAATCCCTCGGGCAAGAGACTCCGCAGACCGTACTTCGCGATGGCCTGCTCGTGGCTGCCACAGACGTGCATGATCGTCACGCGTCCGTCGATGTCGTCCATCAGCGCTTCGAGGCGATCGGTCAGTTGCTCGGCCTTCTCCGGATCGCGAAACTGCAGCTCCGGTTCGCCACTCTCGACGGCCATTCAATCACCCCCGATGCCGAGCTGTTCGTCCGGTTCGCCGCCGATCTCTTCGAGGGCTTCGTCCTCGTCACCTTCGAGGAACGACTCGTAAATCTCTATGGTCTCTTCGACTTCCTCATCGGGGATCTTCCGGATCGCGAACCCAGCGTGATTGAGAATGTAATCGCCGACCTCGACGTCTTCGTCGACGATGTCAATACGTACTGTCTTCTCGACGTCCCAGAACTCGGCCGTCGCCTCTTCCCCGTCGATGTCCGTTATCTGACCCGGTATGCCTAGACACATTGGTATCGCCTCGTGTTGGTCATCCCGCGGTCGTGATGTCATCCCGACGCGGGGGTTCCTGTGAGGGCGTAGGTGCCGGCCGGGTTTTATAGCCACCCCAATTATCACGGGATGGAAATCGTCACGGTCGTCTCTGCAAGAGCTGTCGGGGACCTACTCCCGCCGTGTCGGCGGGACCTTCTTGTTCGCGACCCGGATGCGAGTGCCGTCGTAGTTCGCATAGAGGTCCCTGTTCTCGCGTTCGAATCGGATGTCGCCGACGGTCGTGTTCGCTCCCGATTCGGGGAGGGTCGCGACGCCGAGCGTCTCGTTGTCGCGATCGACGACGATCTCGAAGTCCGTCCCGGCCGGCCGCAGCGTAATCGACCGATTTGCGATGACTGCCTCGGCCGTCACCGGGTCAGAAGCGAACGCCAGCCGGGCCGACTCGTCGGGGGGATGGAGCCGTACGCGATACGTTTCACTGCCGCCGACAACAGACCAGCCGGTTCTCGTGACCCAGACGGTCTCGCGCCAGCCGACGCCGCCGACCGTGGCTCTGGCGTACCCGTTCGACGCGAGGCGCGATTTCGACGCCGCGAGCTGCCAGACGTTGCGACGCTCGCTGTAGACGATCACGCCGCTCGCGTCGACCGAGGTGACTTGATCGAGACCGGGCACGTTCACGACCGAATACAGCTGATTGGTGACGTTTTCCGAGTAGCCGACCTGGTAGTCTCGCACCTCCACGGGATCGTTCGGCAGTTCGGTCGATTCGACGGTCTGGAGGTGCGTCACGACGCCAACGAGCGAGAGTACCAGAAGTGCCATCACGAGGACGCCAGCGGCGGTCTGCCCGCGGGACGGGACCGCCGCAATGAGTTGTTCCGGAAGTCGGGATGGCCACGGAACGGAGGGGCGGGACGGCCAGATGACTGCGGCGACGACTGCCGCCGCCAGCAGGAAGACAAAGGCCATGCCAGCCCCACGAAAGAGGGCGAATCGGCCGTTACCGAGTGGGACGTACGCCAGCCACAACTGCTGGACGATCCCGAACAGGACGGTTGCGAACCAGATCCGGGCCGCCCGCGGTCGTTCCTCCCGCCGTCGCCACAGCACGGTCCCGATAAGCACGCCGAGCAGGAAGCCGAGCAGGTGGCCACTCACGGCAATGTCAGCGAACCAGACGTCGACGTGTCGGACGCTCGGCGAGTACGTCGCCACCGGGCTCGCGAAGGCGTTGTAGAGATCGCGGAGCACGTCGGTCAGCAGGAGTCCAGCGACAGTCGTTAGCGGTCGCACGACGAGCGCGAATCCCGCAAGCGCGTACACGACGCCTGAGAAGCCGATGGTGGAACCCGGCACGAACGCTGCGGTCGCGAACCCGGCGAGCACGATCGCGCCGACGAAACACAGCGGCCGGACGTATGGACTCTGTCGGGAGGCGTACTCGACCTGGACGCCGCGGCCCGACGGAAAGTGGCTGTAACCGTACTCGGCGATCGAGCCGAACACGACGAGCGCGATGAGATTACCGAGCAGGTGCGAGAAACTCCCGTGGCTGAACGAGGCCGTGAGCATGCCCAGCGGGTACTCGTAGGACCAAGCGGTGAACGCGTAGGTGACCGGGGTACGCGGGTCGAAGATGTCGCCGCTGTAGGCGCCCTGGACGTACAGAAACACCGCGAGCAGCAACAGCACGGTCAATGCCGTTCCCCAGGGGACGCCCAGCAGCAGCCGGGACCGCAGGCGATTCGCCCACGCTTTCTCCGGGTTGGCCAGGCGATAGCCGACCAGCACAGAGAGGAGGGCAACGGCGACCAACAGGAGTTGTGTCGGCCACGGCGGCGCGTCGAGAACGGCGTCGATACCCGTCTGCAGGGTTGCCGCGTCGCTGCCCACTCGCGTGACTGTCGCCTCACCCGGCCATCCGAACATATCCGAGACGTGCGTGTCCCGGCCGCTTATATCCGAGGTGTTCCGTCCAACCCGATGCGATCAGAACAGGCCGACGCCGACCGCGTAGGGCCACTCGACGCCGCCGAGCGCCAGAAACGCCAGCGCACCGCCCAGCAGTGCGGTATTCTTCAGAAAGCTCGTCATCTCGCTTTGCTGTTGCTCCTCGGGGACCGCCCAGAAGTCGTGCATCGTCGGCGTCGCCACGAGCAGGAAGACGGCGACTGCACCGGCGGCAACTACCGGGAACGCGCCGAGTGTGATCCCGATTCCGCCGGCGAGCAGCTGAAAGCCAGTCGCCGGAACGAGCAACCCTGCTGCCGGGATTCCCTTCGCCTGGCTGTAGCCGACCATGTCTTCGGCGTTCGTGAGATGGTTGATCCCCGTGAACGCCAGCACGACCCCGAACAGGACTCGCGCCAGCAGGAACGCTTCGCTGGCACCGGTCGCTTCGAAGACCATCAGATACCACCTTTCGAGCGGTGTTCGTTCGACATCGGTCCGATTTGCAGTTGCATAAAGTCAGTTGATTTCATTACAATACCTACTTCGTATCCGAACCTATTTATCGCTTCCCGGACATAGACGTAACCGGATAACGTCGATGTCATCGGAACTCACTACCACGGACGAACAGGCCGGTCCGTGTCCGGTCGTCAGGACGATCGAACAGATCGGTTCGGAGTGGCGACTGGTCGTCCTCCACGAGTTGCAGAACGGCGAGCGTCGGTTCAACGAACTCAAGCGGGCGACCGACGCGAGCGCACGGACGCTCTCGCGGGTGCTCGACGACCTCCAGGAGCAGGGCTTCGTCAGCCGCCGACTCGAAGAAGACGCGCCGGTCGCTTCCTACTATCGACTGACCGAAAAGGGCGAATCGCTGTGTCCGGTGTTCGACGCCATCGAGTCGTGGGGACGAGAGTGGCTTGACGATCCCAACGTGTGACCGTGTCGGAGGTTTTTCAACGCTCGGGGCCGTGAACTCGCCTGATGGGAGTACGGCCGCCTGCAAACGACAACCTGGACGAACCGGATTCGGTCGAGTTCGGGATCGCCGCGCTCGATGGGACACTCGCGGAGGTGGACCTCTCGTTCCCGGTCGACCGGGAGACCGTCATCGCGGAACTGGGTGACCAGTCGGTTCCCTACGACGCCGCGGGACGGACAGTCACGCTCGCGAAGGTCCTCGAAGACGTCGATCGTGACCGCTTCGAATCGAAACAACAGCTGCTCGACGATCTCTATCCCGTCTTCGAGGACCTCCGGAGTTCGCCGAGAGGGTTGCTCAGTCAGTTACGGTCGCTCGTTCCGTTCTGAGCCGCCTTCGCGTCGTCGGACCTGTATTCGCTTTCGTCTCCGGCACGTTCGCCCTCACGGGCGACCCGTTCGATGAAGTGGAGTTGCTCGCGATGGAGCGTCACGATCATGTCCGACAGCACGCCGAAGATCAGCAGTTGCACGCCGAAGATGATCGCCAGTGTCGCCAGTACAGCGATGACCTCGTGTGAGATGTTCCGCGTGAACCACTCGACGGCGACGTAGACACCGAGACCGATCCCGGCGAGCACCGACAGGCTACCGATGCTCCCGAAGTAAAACAGCGGGTTGTTCGTCTTCGCCATGCGATAGAGCGTCAACAGGATGACCGCCCCGTCGCGGAAGGGGCTGAGATTCGTGTCGGCCCCCTCCGGCCGTCGCTTGTAAGTTATCGGCACGACTTCGGTGGGGACGTTGTGCTTGACACACTCGACGGCCATCTCCGTCTCGATGCCGAATCCGTCTGCTGTCAGCGCGAATCGCCGGACAGAGTCGATCGTAAACGCCCGGTAGCCGCTGAGGATGTCGGCGAAGTCGCGTCCGTGGACGAACCGGAACGCCCGATTTATCAGGCGGTTGCCGACCCGGTTGAGCCGGGACATCGCGCCCGTTTCCATGTCCGCGAATCGGTTGCCGACGACGTGTTCGGCCTCGCCGTTCAGGAGGGGATCGAGCATCTCCGGCGCGTCCTCGGGGCGATAGGTCGCGTCGCCGTCGACCAGCAGGACGTACGGCCGTTCGATCAGCGATATCGCCTCCCGGACGGCCTGGCCCTTGCCCGAGCCGGTCTGCTGGCGAACCTCAGCACCGCGCTCGCGGGCGACCTGGCGGGTGCCATCGGTCGAGCCGCCGTCCATCACGAGAACGTGCTCGAAGCCTTGCTCGCGGAACCCGTCGACGACGTCGCCGATGGCTGCCGCTTCGTTGTAGGTCGGCACCAGCACACAGACGTCGCTCCACTCGCCCATTACCCTACTGTCCGAGCAGGCGTGCAAAAAGATACGTGGTTTCGACGAGGAGATCGGGTGAGTCATAGTGGTCGTCGTGACGATGTCCCGGTGTGACCACACGCGTTCGTACGGGTGATCCGAACCAGGCTGACGACGATCACTACGGTCAGTCTGCTCGCGGGAAGTTGTCGATGGTCTCGCTTTCGAAGCCTTCCTGGTCGAACTCGTAGTCCGCTTCGAGGAACTCGACGAGTTGGCGCGTGTCTTTCATGGCGTTCTGCAGACAGGTCGAAGCACCCGGAGAGGGCGTGATGTTGAAGATGATCCCGTGACCGTTGATCTTGGCCTCGCCCATGTCCAGGGACTTCGCACTGGTATCGACGATCTGCGGACGGATCCCGCCGTACCCTTTCGCGCGTTCGATGTCGTCGGCCTCGACGCTCGGGACGACCTTCTGAACGTGCGGCAGGAACGCCTCTTTGCCGACCTTCGGAACGTCATAGAAGAGATTCTTGAGCACGAACGGGAACAGTACCCGGTCGGCGAGGATGTTCGCGTAGCTCAGAAACGCCGCCGGACTGAACCCGAAGACGTCGAAGAAGTCCGGGACCGAGGAGAGTCGGCCACGTTCGAGTCCGGGGACGAACTTCGCCGTCGGACCGAACCGGGTGATCCCCTGATCGTGGACGTCCGCGTCGCCGTGGACCGCGGCGAACGGCAGACGTTTCATCTGGAGGGTGTACACCTTGCCGTTCAGCAGGCCCTCCTCGGCGAGGAAGAAACTCCCGGCGACCGGGAGCAGCGACATGTCATCACCGTAGCCCATCTCTTTGGCGATCTGCAGGCTGTGGCTTCCAGCGGCCACGACCGTCGCCTCGGACTCGAACTCACCGTCGGTCGTCTCGACGGTGAACCCGTCCATCGTCGGGTCGATGTCGGTCACTTTCGTCCCGGTGTAGACGTCGACACCGTCTTCTTCGCGGGCCTGCTCGACGAACGACTTCGAAATCGCGCCGTAATCGACGGTGTAGCCGTCGGGCGTGTGCAACGCGAGCAGGTCAGTCCCCGGTTCGCGACCCTCGACGACCTTCGGCTCGAGTTCGGCGATGCGCTCGCGGCCGATCGCCTCGAGTTTCGGATACAGGTCGCCGAACCCTTCCTCTTCGTGGCGGTACCGGAGTTTCTCGACCTCGTCCTCGCCGACAGCGAGCACCATCTTCGAGCGCTTGCTGTGCATCTCCCCGCCGGAGTCGTGGTTCTCGAGATAGCCCGCGACCATCTCGGCCCCGCGCTTGACCGATTCGGCCTTCTCCAGGGTGTAGTTCGTCTCGATGTCCCCGAAGTGCAGCGTCTGGGAGTTGTTCGTGACGTGCGAGTTGATCGCCGCGATCTCGTCTTCCTTCTCGATCAGCGCGACGCGATCGACGTCGGTAAACTTCGAGATCGTATATAACAACGATGCACCGCTGATGCCCCCGCCGACGATGACGATGTCGTATTCTTGTTCCATGGTATCATCCGAGGTGACTCGGTGACTGCCCTTCGTTACCACAGGAGAACCCGGCACACTAAATCGCTACTATCTATTTGCCGGAATGGGAATTACCAATAGTAATTAAAACGGTCACTGTCGGTCCCGGAGCAGACGCTGTCGTCGCCGCTCGAACGCTTCCTCCGAGAGTTCGCCGCGGGCGTACCGCTCGCGGAGTGTTTCGAGCGCGTCGTCGGTGCCGGAGCGGGATGCAGTTGCCGTCGCGTCCGTTGCTCGGCCGTAGCCGGCGATCAGCGCGACGACCGCACCGATGAGCACGACCCACAGCAGCGGCCCGAGTCCGAACCAGCCGACTCCGCCAACGCCGCCACCCATCCCGCCGGCACCGTGCTGTGCAACGGCTGGGGTCGTCAGTACTGCCAGGACCGTGACCACCCCGGCGGTAGCGACGGTCCAGCGTCTGGCCCACGACCGAGGAGGCACATCAATCAATGGCATCCCCCCGGACCGCCGCGGTATCGTCGCTCGGAATCGCTCGTGTCGTTCCTCAAGGTCCCGTCGAGACCGGACGTCCCGTTCTTGATCGTTTCATCCGGGTAGTACGTCCCGTTCGCATACGCTCGGTGATGCTGCGTGGATTCGTTTGTATACGCCCCGTGATGCTGCGTGGATTCGTTTGTATACGCCCCGTGATG
>JBMCBU010000021.1:0-15732 GCA_048623335.1 Halapricum sp. | reverse complement strand
GGTCTGCCCGCCAGCACCAGCGTGAACTGGGGGCCGTCGTAGCCCGCGAGCGCCTCGAGCAGCACGTCGACGCCCTTCTCGTGGCGGAACTCGCCGAACTGGAGTAGTACGGTCCCGTCTTCCTCGATGCCGAGACGCTCGCGCGCCGTCGCCTGATCAGGGAGGTCGGTCCACAGCTCCAGCGTGTCCGGGACGTACGCCAGTCGCTCCGTGGCGAAGGCCGGATCCAGGTCCCGGACGTACTCGGCCGCCTCGATCGACTTGACGAGCAGCCGGTCGAATACGCCGGCGTCGATGCAGTTCTCGAGCATCGGCGGCGAGAGGACGCTCGCGAGCGCGTCTTCGAACAGCGCCCGGTCGAACCGGTCCGCGTCGTCACTCGCGCCGGCGACCCTGGACGCTGCCGCGTACAGCCCGCGCTTGACCAGCTGTGCTCGCTCGGGATCGCCCAGCGCCACCCGGTGAATCTCGGAGAGCAGGGACGCTCCCACGTCGGTCCGCATCGCTGCCGAGATTACCCGGTGGCGTCGCGTGTTCCGGAAGAACCGCCCGCCGTCGAGCGTCCCGACGACGGCGAGGTTCGCCCGGTCGCTCTCGGCGTGCTGGTAGAGATACTCCAGCACGTCGTCGATCTCCACGAAGTGCAGCAGGTCGTACTCTCGCTCGCGGGCGAGCCGGAACGCGGCGTCGACGGCCGCCCGACGGTAAGCGTCCGTGCCGCGGTCGTCAGTTCCGGGATCGAACGCCGGCACCTCGATCAGCCGGTCGGCCGGGAACAGCCGCTCGTGGCGCTCCGTGACGGCGGTCGTGAGCAGATCGACTGTGAGCCCGGCATCCGGATCGTGCAACGCGTCGACGATCTCGCTCCCGAACTCCAGATGGTAGCCCGCGTCGTGGAGATCGAACAGCAGAACATGCATGCCGACAGCGTTCGTGATCCAGACGTATCAATCTACGTGGGGAAACATTCACGCGACCGGCACTGGTGGTAGGTGATATGCGAACCAGTGGACCGCGTGTCGTCGCTGCCGCTGGACTCTGGAGTGTGCTCGTCGCGGTCACGCTACTCGCTGCGGGATCATTCGATCCAGCGCTGACCTTTCTGCTCGCGTATCTCGGTTACGTGGTGGCGTACCTCTTCGTCGAACCCGAAGGACTGTCACAGCAGTGGCGACGCGTGTCACGAGCGATCCTCGTCCTCGGTGCCGTCGTGACCGCCGTTGTCGTCGGGTTTGACGTCGTCCGGATCCTGCGCCAGTAACGGTTCGTCGGCGAGTTGATACCGTTCCGGCGCGCTCGCGAACGCCTCGAGAGCCTGGCGCAGGCGACGCTCGAAGCGGTCGGCGGCAAACGGTTCCGCCGCGGCCCGAAGTCGTTCCCGGTCGAACGCGGTCTCGGCGAGTCGTTCGACGCCGGCCGCGACGCCATCGACCGTCGGTTCGACGAACACCCCTGTCCGTCCGTCCTCGATAACGCGTCCGGGGAATCCCTCGGGAACGGTGAGGACGGGTGTCCCGACCGCCAGCGCCTCGATCGGGACGAGCCCGAAATCCTCCCGAACGGGGACGTAGACGACACCGGTCGCCCGCCGGAGGAGATCGACCTTGCGCTGTTCGGAGACCGTTCCGAGGAACTCGACGTTCGAGGGAGCGTCGTGACCGATATCGCTCGATCCGATGGCTCCGGTCGAGGCGCCGATGACTTTCAGCGTCCGCCCCGACCGGGCGAACGCCTCCAGGACGAGCTCCGGTCGCTTCTCGGGGACGAGGCGGCCGACGAACAGGAAATACGGGTCGCGTTGGTCCGGCTCAGAGTCCTCGGGCAGGTCCACCGGAGGATAGACGACCGTCGCTTCCCGCCGGTAGTATCGCCTGATGCGCTCGCGGACGAGGTCGCTGTTGGCCAGGAAGGCGTCCACCCGGTCTGCCCCGCGACCGTCTAGCAGGTCGATCGCCGTCAGATACAGCCGTGCGATGGGTCGCGCCGGTCCCGGGAGCCGTTCGAGCGTGTCGGCCAGCAGGTCGTTCGCCGGCCGGTACGGCGAGTGACAGTAGTTGAGCAGGTACTGACCGTCTGTCGTCCGGTACTGGCGGCTGGCCCACCCAGAGGAGACGACGACGTCGAACGCACCGAGCGGGGCCGTCTGCCAGTCGAGTACGAGACCGAGTTCCTTCAGCCCGCTTCGCGTGAGCACGCCGAATCGATCGTATTTCTCGTCGGCGAACGTCCGGAGTTCGACTCCGCGGTCTGCTGCCTCCGACCTGGCTTCGGGCCCGGCGGCGGTCGTCACGAGGGGTGCGTCTAGCGTCTCCCCGATCCGGAGGGCGACGCGTTCGGCGCCCCCGAACTCCAGCAACTGGTCGTGCGCGACGGCGATGTCGAGGCCTCTGAAATTCGTATCGGCCATCAGGACGCACCCCCGAGGGGCTCGGTCCGGTTCTCGGCACGATCGAGATAGACGGCCGTGTCCCCGGCGCTGTAGAGCCGCGCCGAGTCGGGTATCACCGTCTCCGCGAAGGGGATGAAACGCGTGTTCCCGAACCGCTGATCGCCCTCGCGGTAGTTGATCGCGCCCGTCCGGGTACTGTACTCGTCGACGAAGACGTAACCCGCGCCGCTGGTCGCGTTCCGGCGGACGAGCGCTCCGAAGGGGCCGGGCGGCCGCTTGTCAGACGGGTCGGTGTAGTAGAAGTACGACGGGTACGGATCGGTCGCCTCCGAGCCGTAGACGCGGACGCCGTCGACGCCGTATTCGTGTACCCAGCCGGCCCCAGACACGTCCGTCCGCGGCGTGTAGTGGGCGTAGAGGTGAAACACCTCCGGCGGCGTGCCCTCGGCGAGCGTCCGCTCGCGATCGAGCAACGGCTGAGTGGAGCGTTCTTCGGTCACTGTCGCGGCGACGACGCCGCCGTTGATCAAAAGCATTGTGGCGAGGACGACCGAGACACCCACCGCGAAGACGGCGGATCGTCGACCACCCCCGTCGATGGAGAGATCGCGCAGTTCGAACCGCCCGAGACTGTCGACGGTCTCAATCGCGTCGACGGTGCGGACCAGCCACGACAGGACGAACCCCGCGGCCGTTCGCACCACATCGAGGAAGACGAAGAGGTACGGAAAGAGGACGGCGCCGGCGATCATGTACGACCGCTCGATCCCGAGAATCGTCGTCGGGGCGAACCCCGACAACAACACTCCGAGCGCGGCGAACGTCGCGGCGAGGTAGAACCCGCTGTCTTCCACGATCGGATGGCGGCTGCCGACCCTGAGCCGGACTGCCTCAAGTCGGTCGGCGACCACCCGTGGTACCAGCCGGTTCAGCGGCGGATACCCCAGCGCGACGAACAGTGCGCCGAACCCGAACAATAGCGTGAGGACGACGAACTCGATCTGGATGAATTCGTAGGTGAGCGAGAACGTCTCCGCAGTCGCCGCGCCGGCCGCGCTCTCCTCGAAACCGAAATCGCCACTGAGCACGCGTCCGACGACCTGTGCCGTCGCTCCGACGATGACCTCCAGCGCCTCGCCGCCGGCAAACTGCGAGTACCAGGTGTATGTGAGGACGACAGTGAATATCGCTGTCGTCGTCGAAACGACAGGCCGGATCGACTCGCGGACGCCGAACAGCGCCGCGTAGACGACGGCGACGACCAGAAAGGCGGTGAGGACGATCGCCGTCCCGTAAAAGGAGGTGACGACCACGAAGACGGCCGTCACCGCGACCGTCGCCTTGCCGGTGTAGCTCAACTCGTCGTCGGTGGCGGCCATCACGATCGCCACCAGCCCCAGGAGACCAAAGGCCGTCCTGGTATCGAGTGAGTACCGCGTGAAGAAGGGGTGAAGATAGCAAAACAAAAGCGTCGCGAACAGTGTCGTCCGCCGTCCGAAGTACCGCTCGTAGGTCGTGTACAGGCCGACCGCGACCGTCGCGAACAGGAGCGGGTGGACGAGCCGGTACTCGAGTTCGAGCGGGAGGCCAGTGAGCTGTGCGTGAACCGGATGGAGGACGGTCAGCCGTAACATCGCGTTCTTGTTCACGACCAGCGAGGGATCCCAGTAGCCGGCCGACAACGCCAGGTTCGAGAAGTAAAACTCGTAGTTGGCGTCGCCGGACTTGAGGAACTCCATCATCACCGTGTTCTGCACTAACAGCGCGAGCGCGACGGCGTAGCTGACGAGCAGCTGCTCTGTGCGGTCGAACCTCGCGAGCACGGCCACAAGCGGTACAGCGGCGGCCCCGGCGAGCGCGCCGAGCGCGTAGACGTTCGGCCCGTCGACCGTCAGCACGGCCGCGCCGGCTGCCGCAAACACCGGCAGGCCGACGGCCACGGCGGCGACCGACGGGCGGACGGACCGTGCAGCCGCCAACCGGGGAAGCGACACCGGCGGTTTTTGGACCGCGACGGCGCCGCCCAATAGCGCGACCACGAGGACGGTTCCACCGGCCACGAACGACGCTGATAGCGGCGAGACGACGCCCCACGGCCAGACGGCGTACGCCAGGCTCGCGACCGCGACCACCGCCGACAGCACTGCCGTGCTCGCCACGACCGCGTAGACGAGCGTGGACGCCCGCTGGAGCGGGACGCCGGCGAGCGCGAGCAGTAGCAACCCCGGAAGAAGGCCGGCGTAGGGGACGGCGATGGCCGCCCGGAGCGCGCCGAAGACGCCGACTGCGACACCGGAGACCTGGATCAGCATCGTGACCACCAGCAGGACCGTCGCCACTGCGACGACACCGAGCAATCGCCACCGATCGTCGTCTCTCGTCGTCTGTGCCCCGCTCATTCTGTCTGTCGGTCGGTGACTGCGGCAGTTCCTGCGCCCAGTTCCTCGTAGATCTCGACGATCTCGGCGGCTTTCGATCGCCAGGAGTAGCGCTCTTCACACAGCGAGCGGGCAGCCGCCGCGTCGAACGAGTCCCGGTCGAGGACGTCCTCGATCGCCGCGGCGAGCGCCCGCTCGTCACCGGGTTCGACGACGACGCCGAGGTCGTGGGCGCGCACGTCCTCGGCGACGCCGACCACGTCCGTACAGACCACCGGGACGCCACAGGACAGCGCCTCCAGCAACACCAGCCCGAAGCCCTCCTGATCGCCGTCGGTCGAGGGAAGGACGAACACGTCGGCGGCGTTGTAGGCGTCGACGAGTTCGGCCGTCGAGAGCCGACCGACGAACTCGACACGGTCGGCGATCCCGAGTTCCGCGGCGCGGTTCTCGTATCCCTCGCGCGCGTCGCCGTCGCCACCGACGACGAGCCGTGGCGGCTCCGACCACCCTTCCGCCGCCAGCGCCGAGAGAAGGACATCCAGCCCCTTGTACTCGTGGAAGGTATCGAGCACGCTCAGAAAGAAACAGTTGCGGCCGTCGGGATCGAATCCCAGTTCGCGCTGTCGGGCCGCTGGGACGTCTTCGGGGACGAATAGATCCGTGTCGACGCCGTTGGAGACGACCCGGACCTTCTCGGCGAACGGTTCCAGATGCGGTGACCGCTCCAGATACGCGGGTTGGGTGATGAGGATCCGGTCGGCGATCCGAAGTGTCGCCTGCAGCACCGTCCGGTTGTACAGTTTCGCGACGTGGTCGGCCAAGCCGGTGCCGACGATGTCGTTGTGGTAAGTGACGACGACCGGGCGGTCGACCACCAAGCCGAGAAACGCGCTGACGTCGGCCGACCACGGCGTCGGCAGGTGGGTGTGGACGACGTCGGCCTGCCGGAGCTGCCGGAGCAACGCCACGGGCAGCCCCGGCGTGAGATCCGTGTTCGCGATCTTGCCGGTCGTCCGCAGCCGATGGACCTCGATCCCGTCGACGGTTTCGAGTGCCGGCACGTCGACGTCTGGGCTGGCACAGACGACTGAGACCTCGTGGCCCGCCTCGGCGAGCGCTCGCGACAGCGAGTAGGTATATGTTTCCACACCCCCGATCGACGGCGCGAAACGAACGGGGGTCTGGAGAACGCGCATATCCAACGGTCGGTCGGCGACGGCAAAAAGATTCCCTCGAACCGATCCATCGGCACTACCCGAAAGATGTAAGTATCGCCACGGTAAGTATATGATACCTGATAATCATGGGTTCTCTACTCTCGGGAGTGACAGCAGCCGCAGGCTACAGTGTTAGTGAGTTTGCGCACGTCCGTCCCGTGGGTGTCCGGCTTATCTGGAGGGTGAGTGGTCCCTGTGAGTGAGCAGCAGAAAACGTCCCACGAGGGTGGAAATCGCGACGACGACCGGGCTGGATCCGACGCGGTGTCGTTTCTCGGTCCTGAGAGCGAAGGAATGCCTGTATTGAGCGTCGTCATACCGACGTTAAACGAAGAGGACGGCATCGGACCCACTCTCGCCTCCCTCAGAGAGGGGGTCGCGGAACTCGGCGTCCCGACGGAAGTGATCGTCTGTGACAACTCGACAGATCGGACGCCGGAGTTCGCCAGAGAGGACGGTGCGATCGTCGTCACGCCCGACCGGAAGGGGTACGGAGCCGCCTACAAGCACGGTTTCGAGCGTGCTCGCGGCGAGTACATCGCGATGGGCGACGCCGACACGACGTACGATTTCAGGGAACTGCCCGCCCTCTATCGGTTGATCGTCGAGGAAGAAGCCGACATGGTGCTGGGCAGCCGATTCGCCGGGACCATCGAGCCCGGCGCGATGCCCTGGCTCCACAAGTACGTCGGCAATCCAGTGTTGACGGCCTTTCTGAACCTGTTTTACGATCTCGACGTGACCGACGCCCACACCGGCTTCAGAGTGTTCCGGGCGGACGTGCGTGAGGAACTGAGCCTCCGAAGCGACGGGATGGAGTTCGCCAGCGAGATGATCATGCAGGCCGGGGCGCTCGGTCTCGACGTGATCGAGACGCCGATCACCTACCACCCCCGGGTCGGCGAGGCCAAGCTGTCGACGTTCCGGGACGGCTGGCGCCACGTGCGGTTCATGCTAGTCAACGCCCCCGGGTATCTCTTTTCGCTCCCTGGACTGCTCCTCGGGCTCTCGGGACTGGGCGTGTTGCTCGGCGCCCAGTTCGGTGTCGGACCCGATCCAGGACTACTGGGGTTGATCATCGGTTCGCTGTTCATCGTCGTCGGGTTTATGATCGCGAGTTTCGGCGTGTTCAGCGCACAAGTCACCTCACCGATACGAAAGCCGCGGGATCCGGTGACCCGCTGGGTTGAGGACCACTTCGACCTAGAGAGTGGAGTCCTGTCCGGTCTCCTGCTGGCGCTTTTCAGCCTGCTCGCGTTGCTCGCGAGTCTCGTCGGCACGGTCACGTCCGCAAACGGGCCGCTCTCGACGCCGACGACAGTGTTGCTGGTGACGGTGATTGCGCTCGGCGTCATCGTCGTCTTCGAGGCGTTCTTCTTCGCGACGCTCATCGAGGCGCGGATGTACGATCTCACGAACCGCCCCGATCTGCGCGTCGACGACGACTGAACGGCGGTCGTCGGCGACGGCGTGATTTCCCACGTCGTCGCGCTCACCGTTCCGTCACCCGGGTCGTGAAATACAGCACGTCGTCCGGGGATCCACTCGCGTCACGCCCCTCGTACAGCGAGATACGCACGTCCTTCCGCCCGGGAGACGACGGGGCAAACGACAGTTGCTCGCGCCACTGTTGGTCGGGTTCGAGGCGGACCGATCTGGTCGCCTCGGTCCGGTTGTCCACTTCGAGCACCACCGTGTACGTCCGCCCGTCGTCGAAGTGGTTGACGACCCCGACTTCGACCGTCGCCGTCTCGTCGACGAACAATTCTGTCGGGTAGCTTCCGGCTTCACCGCCGGGCCCGAGGACGTAAAACTCCGTGTACTCGCCGCTCCGATCGGCCGTCGAGAGCGTGTAGACCGCGGCCACCGTTCCGACCAAGAGTGCAGCTACCAGGACAGCCAACAGCACCCGGCCGGCAAGCGGCGTCGACGCATCGTTCATCGATGTCGCCCCGTCCGTCGTTCGTTTACCACCGAAACCACCGGTGACGACCGACGAAACAGGTAATCTCCGAGCTGTCGGTGTGGATCGCCGTCGCCAGCGCGCGGTGGTTTCCGTCCTCGACGTAGCCGGGCATCGCCGTCACGTCCCACGAGCCACCGTGGTGGCGACCCATGACTTTCGCCGATCGCTGGATCCAGCCCGGCTCGATGACGATCGGGGGGAACTCGGCGATGAGGTCCAGGACGGTTTCGAGGTCGTCGACGTAGCTGACGCTGTAACTGTCGCTGTCTCCGGCCTCGATGCGTTCGCGGACGTACCGCATCACGTCAGTGAACGGGCCCGTCAGTTCCTCGGGTGGTAGATCGCCCGTCTCCGGAAGGACGCTTCCCAACTCCTCGACCGGGTAGGACTCGACGGACCACTCGCAGTGTTTCATCCGGCGGGCACGGCGCGGTCGGTACTGCTTGACGACGTTGTACTTCTCCCGGGTAGAGAACTCCTCGTCGAACCACTGACGGGTGTTTCGGGCACCCACCAGCAGGTCCGATTCGGGCGGCGTCGGCGACGCGTGCAGCATCGCTCTGACAAACTGTCTGGAAGTCTGCCATGCCAGGTACGAGCCGAGCATCCGCCCGAAGACATCGCCCATTGCTCAGTCCTGGGGGTGACCGGGCCTTAGTTTCTTCCCTGCTGGAGGGCGGACGCCACGACGGCCCGTAGTTGCGACCGGGGGACCAATCCCATCCAGACTGCGAGTGCCAGAAACAGCATCGCGCCGACGGCCCCCCCGACGACGATCGACAGGAACGGATCGAGGGGGACGACCGCAACCAGCGGGAGGTACAGCGCCGCGAACGCGAGCAAGTGGAGACACAGTGTCCCCACAACCCGGACCGAGGGGAAGCCAAAGGGCGTCCGTCGCCAGACGAACAGTGACCCGGCGAGCATCACGCCGTAGGAAATCGCCGTCCCGGTCGCTGCTCCGGTCATGCCGAACCGCGGGATCAAGAGGAGATTGAGGACGACGTTCACGACCAGCCCGACACCAGTGACCACCTCTGTCGCCACGTTGTGACCGGTCGCTTTCAGCGTCGGGGTGAACGCGCGGCTCAACCCGAACAGGAACGCCCCGACGAGCAGGACTCGCAGCGGCGTCGCCGCCGACGCGTACGCCGGGCCGAAATAGAGGACGACGAACTCCTCGGCGAGTCCGAACAGCCCGACTCCGAACAGCGTCATCGCGAGGAAGGCGTACTTGAAACTTCCCGCGGTATCCGTGTCGATCTGGTCGACATTGCCTCTGGCCCAGTGGCTCGAGGCGTTCTGCAGCAGCGACAGCTGAATGACGAACGGGACGAACCAGATGACCTCCGCCGGGACGAGCGCCGCCCGGTAGATCCCGCTCTCGGTTACCGACCGAAAATAGTTGACCAGCAGGATATCAGTCCGGTGCAACAGGATGCCGGCCAGTCCGCCGAGCGTCTGGACCGCACCGAAACTCGCGATCGCCCGCCCCTGTGATCGAAGCGCGTGCCCGACGCCACTCGGCGTCACGTCGACGTCACGCGTGAACGTCCACCAGAGAACGCCCGTCGCGACGAACATGGCGACGACGTAGCCGACGAACACGCCGACGAGTCCGATCGCGACAGCGAACACGATCGCAAGCACAGCGTACAGCAGTTGCCAGAGGACGCCCACCCGTTCGGCGACCCATTCCTGGCGGCGACCGTAGTAGACACCTTGAAACGCCGTGAAGAGGTTCCCGGCAAGCAACCCCGACGCGAGAACGAGCAAGTGGAGTTCGTATGTCTCGGGAACGATCGACAGCAAGATCGCGCCCGTCAGGACAACCGTGATCACCGCCCCGTAGACGACCGCGAGGGCGATACCAGCGAGGCTGGCGTCGCTCTCCTCTGCGTCGCCGGGATCGAACTTCGCGACCTGGTTGGCGATCGCGCTGAACAGTCCGCCCTTGCCGACCGCGTCGAGGACCGTGAACACGGCCATCACCGTCGCGAAGACACCGAACTCGCGGGTCGTCAGGATCCGGACCAGTACCGGGGTGAACGCGATCGTGATCACGAGGACGGTCGCACGGCCCGTGAACACCGAGACGAACGACCGCAAGAGGCTCCCGCTGCTGTTCGAGGTCGTCTCTGACTCGACGTCACCCGTCATCGGTCTGCTTCCGGCGTTCTCGTCCGTCCGTACACACCAGACACGTCACGGCGTACGTCCGACCAGGTTATAACGTTCGGGGCACGACGTCGCGGCCATCGTTGCCGAGAGTGATACTTATACATACGGAACCCGACGGGCGAGCCATGCCCCTTGCCGACTATCACGTTCCCGAGTTCGAACCGGTCGCCGACGACGCGGCGACCGTCGAGACCGACTACTGCCGGTTCACCGTACTCGGGCCGCGACTGCTCCGCATGGAGTACGACCCCGACGGCGGCTTCGAGGACCGACCGAGCCAGGCCGTCTGGTATCGCGACCAGCCGGTCCCGGAGTTCTCGGTCACGCGTACGGACGAGACACTGGAGATCGAAACCGAGTACCTGCACCTTCGATACCGGATTGGAGCCGGCTTCAACGAGGAATCGCTCTCGATCACGCTGACCGAGTTCGGAGCCAGCTGGCATTACGGCGACAGCGAGGACAACCTCGGCGGGACCACACGGACGCTGGACGGCGTCGACGGTCAGACCGACCTCGAACCCGGATTGCTCTCCCGAGACGGCTGGACAGTCCTCGACGACACCGATCGGCTCGTCTTCGAGGAGGACGGTTGGGTGACGCCACGCGACGCCCACGACGACTACGAGGACCTGTACTTCTTCGGGTTCGGTCACGACTACCTGGGGGCACTGGACGCCTACACCGACATCGCCGGCGACGTCCCGATGATCCCACGGTGGGCGCTCGGCAACTGGTGGAGTCGGTACTGGGAGTACTCCCAGGACGAACTCCGTGGAGTGATGGACCGATTCCGCGAGGAAGGTCTGCCGCTGTCGGTGTGCGTGATCGACATGGACTGGCACGTCGTCGACAATCCCAATCACAACGGCTGGACGGGCTGGACGTGGAACGACGAGCTGTTTCCCGACCCCGAGGGCTTTCTGGCTGGGCTCGACGATGACGGGCTGAAGGTGACGCTCAACATCCACCCCGCAGACGGCGTCCACCCCCACGAGGACGCCTATCCCGACATCGCCGAGCACATGGGGATCGATCCGAAACGCGGCGAACCGGTCGCGTTCGACGCCAGCGACCCGCAGTTCCTGCGTGGGTACTTCGAGCACGTGATCAATCCGCTGGATGAGATGGGCGTGGACTTCTGGTGGATCGACTGGCAACAGTGGCGCGAATCCCCGGAGATGGAGGGACTGGATCCGTTGTGGGCGCTGAACCACCTGCACGCGCTCGACCGGACGCGCGACGGGAGCCGTCCGTTCGTGCTCTCGCGGTGGGCCGACATCAGCAACCACCGTTACCAGGTCGGCTTCTCCGGCGATACGATCGTCTCCTGGGACTCGCTGGCCTTCCAGCCGTATCTCACTGCTGCGGCCGCGAACGTCAACTTCGGGTGGTGGAGCCACGACATCGGCGGTCACTTCGGCGGGACGGGCGACCCACACGAGTTCGGCGAACTGTACGCCCGCTGGACGCAGTTCGGCGTCCTCAGTCCGATCAACCGGATCCACACCTCGAAGATGCCCTACGTGGACAAGCGTCCCTGGACGTACGACGGGGAGATCAACGACGCGCTCGAGGACGCGCTCGTCCGTCGACACGAACTGATCCCCTACCTCTACACGATGGTCTGGCGCAACCACGCCGAGGCCGAACCGCCCATCCAGCCGCTGTACTACCGCCATCCCGAGGAAGACGTCGCCTATCACCGCCCCAACCAGTACTACTTCGGCAGCGAGTTGCTCGCTGCCCCACACAGCCGCGAACGGGGCGAGGATACCCACCTCGCGCGCTGTCCCGTCTGGCTGCCCGACGGCGAGTGGTACGACTTCGAGAGCGGCGAGCGATACGAGAGTGGGTTCCATACCCGCTACGGTGACCTCTCTGACGTGCCTGTCTACGCGAAAGCCGGAGCGATCGTCCCGATGGACGGCGAGCCCACCTTTGGAGAGGTCGAAGCTCCGGAGACGCTTCGCGTGCTGGCGTTCCCCGGCGCGGACAACACCTTCGACCTCTACGAGGACGACGGCGTCACCTGTTCGTCTCGCGATGGGGACTTCGCGACGACCGAACTCAGACAGGAGTGGCTCGGTGATCGAGTTCACTTCGACATCGGACAGTCCCGGGGCCAGCTCGGCCACGTCCCGGACGATCGGATCTACGAGGTCTGTTTCCGTGGCGTCCGGGACGACGTCGCCGTGGCCGTCGACGGCGGCGAGTACAGCCGATCCTACGACGAGGAGACGGCGACGCTGACCGTGACCGTCGAGGGGATCGACGCGGACGAGACAGTGACAGTGTCGCTCGACGGAGACGGGACGGACCTCCGTGCCAACGCTGACTGGCGGCTCTCCCAGATTCGAACGCTACTCAGGAACGTCTCGATGCCTGCCGGGTCGAAACCACCGCTCGAAGAGCACGCGACGGCGTTCCTGCGCGGCGATCGGATGACACTCGGCTGGCTCGGAAACTTCGCCGCGGCGCTGTCCGACCGACAGTTGCGCGCGATCGCGGAGACGCTGGTCGATGCGGGCCTCGAACGCCTCGATTACGCGGGCGAGGATCGACTGTTCTTCTGGAACGACTCCAGACGGACCGACATCACCCACCAGTTCGTCCGGTACGACCGCAGTGGGATCCCGATAGATCACGAGGGCGAGTCGCGACAGGGAACCCTTCCGGAGTACGACTGGATCGACCTCTCGACGATGGCGTCGTACGACTGGCGGTTCACCCTCGACTACGGGGACTTCGTGACCGTCTCGGAAGCTGGTACCGGCGAATCGAGCATCGACAGCTGACCGGCGTGTCCCCGTCCCGTCCGACCGGCGCAGGCGCGTGACAGTACGCTTTTGCCTTCGCGCTGAGGAGGTTGCTGGTATGACACTCGCGCCGTCTCACGTTCCTTCGTTTTCGCCCGAGGCCGACGATGCGGCGATCGTCAGTGGCGATCGGTTTCGGTTTACCGTTCTGACGCCTCGGCTCGTCCGTGCGGAGTACGATCCGAACGGTGAGTTCGAGGACCGTCCCAGCCAAGTGTTCTGGCACCGCGAGCAACCAGTACCGGACTTCGAGGTCTCGCGAGACGACGAGCGACTCGTCATCGAGACCGAGGCGATCCGGCTGGAATATGCGGTCGAGGAGCCGTTCGCCCCGTCGACGCTGTCGGCTCACGTCCGCGAACTCGGTTCTGTCTGGCACTACGGCGACGACGACCCCGCCAACATGGGCGGGACGGTCCGGACGCTCGACCGCGTCGAAGGCAGTACTGACCTCGAACCCGGACTGCTCGGCGGCGACGGCTGGACCGTCGTCGACGACACCGACAGACTCGTCTTCGAGGAAGACGGCTGGGTGACCCCCAGGGACGCCCACGAAGAGTACGAGGACACCTACTTTTTCGGGTACGGTCACGACTACCTCGGCGCGCTCGGAGATTTCACTGCCGTCTCCGGGGACGTCCCGATGCTCCCCCGGTGGGCGCTTGGCAACTGGTGGAGTCGGTACGCCCACTACAGCGCCGACCAGCTCCGCGAACTGATGGGGCGGTTCCGCGAGGAGGAGCTGCCGCTGTCGGTCTGCGTGCTTGACATGGACTGGCACGTCACCGACAACGAGTATCACGGCGGCTGGACCGGCTGGACGTGGAACCGCGAGCTCTTTCCGGATCCCGAGGGCTTTCTCGATTGGCTCCACGAGACCGGGCTGAAGACGACGCTCAACATCCATCCTGCCGAAGGGGTCTACCCCCACGAGGACGCCTATCCCGACATCGCCGAGCACATGGGGGTCGACCCAGCGAGCGAACAGCCCGTCGCGTTCGACGCCAGCGACCCGCAGTTCCTGCGCGGGTATTTCGAGCACGTGATCAATCCGCTGGATGAGATGGGCGTGGACTTCTGGTGGATCGACTGGCAGCAGTGGGAGGAATCTCCCGGGATGGAGGGACTGGATCCGCTGTGGGCGCTGAACCACCTGCACGCGCTCGACCGGACGCGCGATGGCCGGCGGCCGTTCATCCTCTCGCGGTGGGGCGGCCTCGGCGGGCATCGGTATCCGATCGGCTTTTCCGGCGACGCCTACATCTCCTGGGATTCGCTGGCCTTCCAGCCGTATCTCACTGCCACGGGCAGCAACGTCAACTTCGGGTGGTGGAGCCACGACATCGGCGGCCACTTCGGCGGGAGCGGCACGCCGACCGGCTTCGGCGAACTGTACGCCCGCTGGGCGCAGTTCGGCGCGTTCAGCCCGATAAACCGGATCCACACCGGCAACATCGAGTACATCGACAAACGACCCTGGACGTTCGAGCCGACCGTTCGCGAGACGCTGGGCGAGACGCTGCGGCTTCGCCACGCGTTGATTCCCTATCTCTACACGATGGCCTGGCGCAACCACGACCGCGGGGTTCCGCTGGTCCGGCCGATGTACTATCACCATCCCGAGATCGAACTGGCCTATCACGTCCCCCAACAGTACTACTTCGGGAGCGAACTGGTCGTCGCCCCGCACGTCCGCGAGCGCGGCGCGGAGACGAACCTGGCCCGCCAGACCGTCTGGCTGCCCGACGGCGCGTGGTTCGAGTTCGATACTGGCCGGCCAGCTCGGTCCGGGCTTCAGGCCCGATACGGCGACCTCTCTGACGTACCTGTCTACGCGAACGCCGGAGCGATCGTCCCGATGGACGGCGAGCCCACCTTTGGAGAGGTCGAAGCTCCGGAGACGCTTCGCGTGCTGGCGTTCCCCGGCGCGGACAACACCTTCGACCTCTACGAGGACGACGGGACGAGTCGGGCCTATCGCGACGGCGAGTACGCAACGACGACCATACGCCAGTCCTACGAGCCCGGACGACTCGCGCTGACCGTCGAGGCTGCAACGGGCGCGACCGAGCACGTCCCGGAGACGCGCGACCTCGAACTGTGTGTCCGTGGCGTCCGGGAAGAGCTCGCGATCGACCTCGGCGACGCGAACGGCTCCATCGAGTACGACGCCGAAACCCGGACACAGGAGATCACAGTTCACGATCACGATGCCACCTCGCCGGTGACGGTAACGCTCTCGGCCCTCGACGGCGATCTGATCGTCGCCGAAGATTCCCGTCTCGACCGCGTGCGGGAGCTACTCCAGCATCTCGAAATCCCGGCCCGGACGAAGGCCCGCCTCGAGGCGTACGCGAGCGCGTTCGTCGCGGGCGAGCGAGCTGACCTGGACTGGCTCGGGAACTTCCGAGAGCGCCTGTCCGGCGAGCAGGCCCGGGCGATCGTCGAGACGCTCTGTGACGTCGGCCTCGCGCACTTCCACAACGCCGAGACCGAGCGACTGCTGCTGTGGAACGGCGACGGCCGGACCGACGTCACCTACAGGCTCTCGACGTTCGAGCGGGGGGAGATCCCGCTAGAGACCGAAGGCGAACTCGAATCCGGACCGCTCCCGGCACTGGAGATCCTGGAACTCGACGACCTCGACGGGAACGACTGGACGCTGGCCGTCGAGTACGCCGACGCGGGAGGCGTCTCCTTCGAAGGTGAAGGAGAAGCACCGGCCTACGAGGGCGAGATCTGGTGACGGAGGTCGGTCTCCCGAGAGACGGATCTCGGG
>JBMCBU010000020.1:0-16389 GCA_048623335.1 Halapricum sp. | reverse complement strand
GTTAACCCGCGGTAATGTGTTCACTCTTGAATATGAAGTGGAGTGGGATTATGATGAAGATGAAATCTCGAACGTGTATGAATACGTGAGACCCAATACGTACGATCCCACATGGTCTCATAAGGGCGAAGTGAGTTCTGGTTGCTGGATGGTTGAAAAGGAAGACTCTTGGAACGGACGCATAGAACACGTATTCAGCTACATGGGAGCTGGAGCAATTGATCCGTTCACAGTCACTCCGTGGGTTGAATTGGAAGGAGACTCATCTGGGGATGGAAATGTAGTCAGCACAGGTGATTACAAATGAGATAGAATCGACTCAATTATTTCAATTTCGAGGGGTCGAAACCGCATCCCCAGCCGCTCAGCACTGCGCTTTCGGCTCTGGACGTGTCCCCGGATCGGGCGCTGTTTGTCGGCGATTCGGCCTCGGACGCCGAGACGGCACGACGAGCCGGAGTTGCCTTTCATAGTGATTATTGTAGATCTGTTTCGTATCGACCGCACGACGTCGTGCGGTCATACCGGTAAATCGCTACAATAATTACTATCAGTCGGTCGCGGACCGACTCGAGTGACACAGACTGTTCACCGGACGCGCTAGGAGAGCTGTCGCCTCGCGTAGCCGTACACGCCGATGGCGGTCACGAACCAGACGACCGCACCGACGCGGATCGCGAACGCCGCGCGCGCCCACCACGTGGAGAGTTCGACAAATATCGAGGCGATTGCGACAAGCGGCGCGCCGACGAGGATCGTCGCGACGAACGTGACCTGCATGACCCACCCATGATCGACGCCTTCGGGATCGGTCGTCTCGACGCGTGCTGGCATACTCGGTGCTCCGGACTCAGGACTCGAATCGGTTTCGATCAGCACCACCGAGGGGGTTTTCCTTGCCGCGTTTGAATAGACACCCATGCGCGCGAAAGATATCCGGAAACGGAAAGACGACGAGAAGCCGCTGACGATGCTCACGGCTTACGACGCGCCGACAGCCGAGGTGCTCGAAGCCGCCGGCGTCGACATGTTGCTGGTCGGCGATTCGGTCGGAAACCTCCGCCTCGGCTACGACTCGACGCTCCCGGTCACGATCGACCAGATCGCAAGCCACACCGCCGCGGTCGCGCGGGCGACCGACGACGCGATGGTCATCGCGGACATGCCGTTTCTCTCGTTCGGAGCCGATCCCGACGACGCGATCGAGCACTGTGGCCGAATGCTCAAAGAAGCCGATGCCGACGCTGTCAAAATCGAATCCGGCCCGCACACGGTCAAACTCACCGAACGACTCACACGACTCGGGATCCCCGTCCAGGCACACCTGGGACTGACCCCACAGCACGAAAACGAGACGGGTCTGTTCCGACAGGGCACCAGCGAACCCGCCGCAAAGCGGATCGCCGATCTGGCGCACAAACACGAGCGGGCAGGAGCGTTCTCGCTGGTGCTCGAACACGTTCCTGCAAACGTCGCCGCGCAAGTGACCGACGAGATCTCGATCCCCACCATCGGCATCGGTGCCGGTCCCGACTGTGACGGCCAGGTGTTGACTGTGGATGAGGTTATCGGCCTCTCGAAGTCGGTTGCACCCTTCTCGAAGGCGTTTGGCGATGTCCGCGGCGAGATGCGTTCGGCCGTCGACGACTACGTCGATGCCGTCGAATCCGGAACGTTCCCGGGCGAGGAACACAGCCACTACGAAGACGACCTCGGCGATCTGCCGTAGTTTATTCCAGAGATTGAAGACCCGATGCAGTGTGAACCGCAATTCAGTCGATACTAGTCTGTCGTGCCCCCGTCCCCCACCAGCTTGAGAAAGGTTTATATAGCAAAACAACTAACTTGGAGTTAGCATGACTGCAACGCAACGGTTGGACGAAGACGTGCCGGTAAGTCGTTACGAGTACGAGGACAGCGTGGTTCTCGCGGCTGATCTGGACACGACTGAGGCGTCCGTCGAGATCGTCGGCGATACCGTCATCGTCGTCGACGGGATCGACCAGTACGATCTGTCTCTCCCGGAGGGCGAGGACGCACGAGCGTTTATCAGAAACGGCGTTCTCACTGTCGAGGTGAGCCGATGAAACTGACTGTCAAACCGCTCAAACAGAAGGACGCAGGCAGAGGGCTAGCCGCGGTCGACCGGGTCGCGATGGACGAACTCGATCTGGAGAACGGCGATTACATCCTCCTTGAGGGACGCCAGGGCGGGCGAGCCGTCGCGCGCGTCTGGCCGGGGTATCCAGAAGACAGCGGCAACGGTATCATCCGGGTCGACGGACAGCTTCGCCAGGAAGCCAACGTCGGGATCGACGACACAGTCGATGTCGAGAAAGCAGACGTCAACCCAGCACGGTCTATCACGGTCGCGCTCCCGCAGAATCTCCGTGTACGCGGTAACATCGGTCCACACGTTCGCAACAAACTCAGCGGGCAGGCAGTCACGAAAGGACAGACCGTTCCGTTCTCGCTGGGACTGGGGCCGATCTCGAACGTCGGCGGCCAGAAGATCCCGCTGAAGATCGCCGACACTGATCCGACAGGGACGGTCGTCGTGACCGACCAGACGGAGATCGAGATAAGCGAACAGCCGGCCGAACAGATCACCGAAGGCGCACCCCAGGACGAACGGGAGACGCCCAACGTCACCTACGAGGACATCGGTGGGCTGGACGACGAACTCGAACAGGTCCGGGAGATGATCGAACTCCCGATGCGCCACCCCGAGCTGTTCCAGCAGCTGGGAATCGAGCCGCCGAAAGGCGTACTCTTGCACGGTCCGCCTGGCACCGGCAAGACGCTGATGGCAAAGGCCGTCGCCAACGAGATCGACGCGTACTTCACGACGATCTCGGGTCCGGAGATCATGTCGAAGTTCTACGGCGAGAGCGAAGAGCAACTCCGGGAGATCTTCGACGAGGCCGAGGAGAACGCCCCGGCGATCGTCTTCATCGACGAGATCGACTCCATCGCGCCCGAGCGCGGCGAGACCTCCGGTGACGTCGAACGCCGGGTCGTCGCCCAGCTGTTGAGCCTGATGGACGGGCTCGAAGAGCGCGGTGACGTCATCGTCATCGGCGCGACCAACCGCGTCGACGCGATCGACCCCGCGCTGCGCCGCGGCGGGCGTTTCGACCGCGAGATCGAGATCGGCGTGCCCGACCGGGACGGCCGCAAGGAGATCCTGCAGGTCCACACCCGCGGGATGCCCCTCGACGAAGGGATCGACCTCGACCACTACGCCGAGAACACCCACGGCTTCGTCGGCGCGGACCTCGAACAGCTGAGCAAGGAAGCCGCGATGAACGCGCTCCGGCGGATCCGCCCGGAGATCGACCTGGAGGCCGACGAGATCGACGCAGAGATCCTCGAGTCGATGGAAGTCAGCGAAACCGACTTCAAGGAGGCGCTGAAGGGGATCGAACCGTCGGCACTCCGGGAGGTTTTCGTCGAAATCCCGGACATCACCTGGGAGGACGTCGGCGGTCTCGAAGACACCAAAGAACGTCTGCGCGAGACGATTCAGTGGCCCCTGGAGTACCCGGAGGTCTTCGAGCAGATGGACATGCAGGCCGCAAAAGGCGTGATGCTGTACGGCCCGCCAGGTACCGGCAAGACCCTGCTCGCGAAGGCCGTCGCCAACGAGGCCCAGAGTAACTTCATCTCCGTGAAAGGCCCCGAGTTGCTCAACAAGTACGTCGGGGAAAGCGAGAAGGGCGTCCGCGAGGTCTTCGAGAAGGCACGGGCCAACGCACCCACGGTCGTGTTCTTCGACGAGATCGACTCGATCGCCGGTGAACGTGGTCAGGGCGTGAGCGATTCCGGCGTCGGCGAGCGCGTTGTCTCGCAGCTGCTGACCGAACTCGACGGGATCGAGGACCTGGAGGACGTCGTCGTCATCGCGACGACCAACCGACCGGACCTGATCGATCCGGCGCTGTTGCGTCCGGGTCGGCTAGATCGGCACATCCACGTGCCCGTCCCCGACGAAGAAGGACGCCGCAAGATCTTCGAGGTCCACACTCAGGACAAGCCGCTGGCCGAAGACGTCGATCTGGACGAACTGGCAGCCGACACCGACGGCTACGTCGGCGCGGACATCGAGGCACTGTGCCGGGAAGCCGCCATGGCTGCGAGCCGGGAGTTCATCAACAGCGTTTCCCCCGAGGAAGTCGACGACACCGTCGGCAACGTCCTGATCAGCCGCGAGCACTTCGAGGCCGCGATGGACGAGGTCGGCCCCAGCGTCAACGCGGAGACCCGCGAACGCTACGAGCAGATCGAAGAGCGCTTCGACACCCGCGAGAGCGAACTCGAGGACAGTTCTACCGTCGGTCGGACGTTCCAGTAATTCGGGGGCCAGACGTTCGTCCCGATGTACTGGGCAGGACACCGTTCACTCCCGGCGTCGGATCGGCGACGTTCCGACAAATACTGTACTAGTGGAAAGAAGCTTGTAGGTCGACATAGAAGACTGGCGTATGGACGCAATTGTCCTTGCCGGCGGGTTCGCGACCAGGCTCTGGCCCATCACGCGCAACCGTCCGAAGATGTTTCTCCCGATCGGAGAGACGACGGTCATCGATCGGATATTCAGAGAGCTCGAAGAGGACGACCGCATCGAAGACGTCTACGTGTCGACAAACGAGGAGTTCGAAGACGTCTTTCAGAAGCACCTCGACAACTCGGGCTTCGAGAAACCTCGGCTGTCGGTCGAGGAAGCCAGAGGAGAAGACGAGAAGTTCGGCGTCGTCGGCGCACTGGGAGAACTAGTCGAACGCGAGGGCATCGACAGCGACACGCTTGTCATCGCCGGTGACAACCTCATCAGTTTCTCGCTGTCAGACTTCATCGATACCTTCGATGACAACGGTGGGACGACGATCGCCGCCTACGACGTCGGCAGCCTCGAGCGCGCGACTCAGTACGGCGTGATCGATGTCGACGGCGAGCGCGTCGTGGACTTCGAGGAGAAGCCCGACGATCCGCCGAGTTCGCTCGTCTCGATCGCCTGCTATATCTTCCCCGCCGATACGGTCGGGCTGTTCGACACGTACCTCTCGGGTGAGAACAACCCCGACGAGCCCGGGTGGTTCATCCAGTGGTTGCTCGAACGCGACCCCGTCTACGCCTACTCCTTTGAGGGTGCGTGGTTCGACATCGGGACGCCCGAGAGCTACCTCGATACCGTCGAGTGGTACCTCGACGGTGGGACGCTCGTCCACCCCGACGCGACCGTCGAGAACTCAGAGCTGGGCCAGAGCGTCCACGTCATGGAAGGTGCGGAAGTGATCGACTCCTCGCTGGAACGAGCGGTCATCTTCCCGAACGCACGGGTCGAAAACTGTCAGATCTACTCGTCGATCATCGACGAGAACACCGAACTGGAGGAAGTCAACCTCTCGGAGGCGCAGATCGGCGCACACACCTCGCTGGCGCAGTCCCAGTCGCCGCCGGCGGAGTGGATCTGGGAACAGAGCCGCGACTCGGAGTGATAGTCGATGACTGATACACCGGACGAACCTGCGGCCGACGACGCGACCGACGACACGATGACCTTCGACGTCGAGGTTAGAGACGACCGGACGATACTCACGATCGAAGGGGTGCGTGATGCCGCCGTCATCGTCCGATCCCAGGAGAACGAGCGGATCTACCTCCCGCCAGAGACGTTCGACGCTAGCCCGAGCGTGACCAGCCCCTACAGCACGAGTCCCTACAGTGCGGCGACCGACGAAGACGCTTCCGAGGGCACCAGTACCGGGGACGAAGCGAAGTCAGACGACAGCATACAAACGCCATACAGCAGAACGGACGACGAAGCGACAGCCGGCGAGATCACGTACGGACGATCGGTCGTCTCCCAGGGGATCCGGATCGTCCATCCCGAACCCGCGACCGACGTGCGGGTCGTTCGGTAAGCGAACGCGACAGCCGTCACACCTCGTCGAGAGTCTCCCGGTAGAATTCCTCGTGGTCGTCAGCCACGTCTTCCCAGGTCCGCTTTTCGTATTCGACGGGGCCGTCCATCGCGAGCCCGCGCTGGATTCCGCTGGCGACCGCTCGCGAGTCGGGCGTCACCTGCACGAGGACGTCCTCCGGGAGGATCTCGGCCGCACCGCAGTCGGTCGTGACGACGCGTGTGTCCACTGATAGTGCCTCGACGATCGTAATGCCGAACGGTTCCGCGAGTGAGGGTGAGACGAACAGGTCCGCGCTGGCGTAGTAGTCGGCCAGTTCCTCTTCGGGGACGTACCCGACGAACTCGATCTGGTCGTCGATGTCCAGCGCGTCGGCGAACCGCTTCAGCTGGTCGGTCAAGTGCCCGGTGCCACCGACCACGAGCGTGACGTCCTCGCGGCTGATCCGTTCGACGGCGGCAAGCAGGTACGACAACCCCTTCTGGTGGGTGTGGCGACCGACGAAAAACAGCATCTCGCCGTCGATACCCAGTTCGGCCTTGACGTCCCGGCCGGTCGGCGTCACCGACGGGAACCCGTTGTGGATGACGTGTGCGTCCCCGCCGTGGTGGTCGGCGATCCGCTCGCGAGTGATGTTGCTCACAGTGATCAGGTGATCCGCCTCGTCGACGATCCGCTGTTCGGCCTCGAGCTCCTGACGGGGTGGGTCGAGGTTGCGCTCGACCGAAAGCGAGTGAAACGTCGTGATCCAGGGGATGTCGTGGGCGTCCCTGGCTGCGGAGCCGGGCCGGTAGCCGAACCAATCGTTTGTGTGGACGGCGTCGGCCTCACTCGCCAGTTCGACGAACTCCGTTTCCATTTGATTGACTCGCGTGATGAGGTCTCCCGTCCCCGTTTCGATCCCGTGGACGTGCTCGCGGTCGCCGGGATCGAACTCCGCCGGCAGGGCGATATGCATCTCGATGCTGTCACGTCGCTCGAAGACCTCGAACAGCTCGGCGATTGCGGTATCCAACCCACCCGTAATCTTCGGAGGAAACCCCCAACCGAGGTGCAGGACAGTCAGTGCCATGTCGTCGTCACCGCCCCACCCAGATGAGTGTCGTGTGCATATGTTCCAGAATGAAGGGGGAGGGGTTAAGATTGACGGCGGGTGCGCGGACGTATCGAAAGCTGACGGCTCGGAAAACAGTAGAGAAAATCGCTGTCGCGTTACTCCTCGAGGAGATCGTCGACGTCGGCGTGGTCCTCGAGCAGTTGCTTCATCCGTTCGACGGTCTCCGGTTTTCGCGTGGGACCGCTCTGAAGGACATCTTCGGCACGGTCGATGGCCGTCCGGGTGTCGGACTGTAACAGCAAGACCGGGACCCCGCGCTTTTCTGCCTCGCCGAGGACGGCCCCTGACGGGCGAAAGCCACCGCCGAGGATGATACACTTGATGCCAGACGCTTGCAGTGCCGCGGTGACGATCTCGGGCCGGTCGCCGCCGGTGATCATCGCGGCGTTCTGGGTGCGCCGGAACTGCGTGAGTGCACCTTCGGCCGACATCGCACCGACAGTGAACCGCTCGATGAACACGTCCGTCGAGACGTCGGTCGTCAGCACCTCCGCACCGAGACGGTCGGCGAGTTCGCCGACGGTCATCCCCGCTAGCTCCTGGATCCGCGGGATTACGCCCAGCACGTTGATACCGCGGTTCTCCAGGAACGGGACGACTTCGGTCGTCAGCTGATCGAGGTGGCTGTCCGGGACGGCGTTGAACAGCACACCGGCGAAGTCCTCGCCGATCTGCTCGGCGGCTGCGAGAATCTCGTCGACGTCACCGGGCTCGTCGTATCGCGACAGCAGAACGACCTTCGCGCCGAACAGTTCGGCGATCTCGGGGTCAGTCAGGTCGACGATCCCGCCGGTCGAGAGCCGGTCCGTCCCCTCGACGAGCATCAGATCCCGCCCGTCGGCCAGGTTCTCGTAGTGCTCGAGGATTCGCTCGCGAAGCTCCTCGGGCTGTTCGCGACCGCGGATCGCCTCCTCGATGAACGTCGGGGTGTAGACGATCGGTTCGAGTTCGTGCATCTCGGCGTCGAGGTCCAGCAGCTCCCGCGCGAGCATGGGATCCTCGTCGCGGGTCTTGCCGGTCGCACTCTGCAGGCGCGTGCCCTTGGGCTTCATGTAACCGACGCTGTGGCCCGCTGCGTCCGCATGCTGTGCGATGCCGAGAGTGACTGCTGTCTTGCCGGTCGCCGCTTCGGTCGAGGTAACAAGTATCGGGTCCATAGTGTAATCCGTGTGTGGGAATCGTTATAGTTCTTCGTCTATATGTGGGTGATCAGAGTTCTTCGTAATCGATCGTCGCGCGGATGTCGACGGCTTCGACGCCGTCGGGTGTCGCAACCAGCGGGTTGATGTCCAGCTCCAGGATCTGTGGGAAGTCTGTCACGAGCTGGGAGATCCGCTGGATCGTCTCGACGACGCCCGCTTCGTCGACTGGGTCGCGACCGCGGGCACCGCGCAGCAGGGGTGCGGAGTCGATCTCGTCGATCATTTCGCCGGCCTCGTCCTCGCTGACTGGTGCGACCCGGAAGGTCGCGTCTTCCAGCACTTCGACGAAGATCCCGCCGAGACCGAACATGACCAGTGGCCCGAACTGCGGATCGCGGTTCATGCCGACGATCGTCTCCGTTCCGGCGTCGAGGTCCGCCATCTCCTGGACCTGCACGCCCAGGATCGTCGCATCAGGCTGGTAGTTGCGCGCCCGACTGATGATGTCGTCGTACGTCGAGGCGACCTCCTCGTCGGGGACGTTCACCTCGACGCCGCCGATGTCGGACTTGTGCAGGATGTCGGGACTGACGATCTTCATCACGACGTTGCCCTGAATACCTTTCGCGGCCTCGATCGCGTCCTGCTTGTTGTCGACGATCGCTCCGTCGGGTGTCGGGATCCCGTACGAATCGAGCAAGTCCATCGCCTCGATACCGAGCTTGTTCGTCTCGCGCTCTTTGGTGCGTTCGAGGATCGCGCGAGCCCGCTCGCGGTCGACGTCGAAGTCGGTCGCGACATCGTAATCGGCCGTTTTGACCTCGCTGTATTCTCGGAGCGCATCGAGGCTCTTGACTCCGCGGGCAGGATCGAAGTACGTCGGGACGCCCACCTCGTCGATGATGTCCTTGGCGTTGCGCGCGGTTTCGCCGCCCATCAGGCTGGCGGCGATCGGGGTTCCGTACGCTTGCTGTTTCTCGGCGATGACCGACGCCAGATCGCGGAAGTCGATGGTCTGTGGCGAGGCCACGACGACCGCCGAGCCGACGTTCGGATCCGAAAGCACGATGTCGAGTGCCTGCTCGTATCGGTCTGCCGGCGCGTCGCCGAGCACGTCGACAGGGTTGAAGATGTTTGCTTCATCGGGCATCGACTCCTCGAGGGCTTCGAGGGTGTCGTCGGTGAACGACGCCATCTGGAGGCCCGAGTCGCCCACGGCGTCGGTCGACATCACGCCCGGACCACCGGCGTTGGTCACGATCGCGATCTCGTCGTTGTCGGGCAGCGGCTGGCCCTCCAGGATCGACGCGTAGTCGAACAGTTCCTGGACGCTCTCGGCGCGGATCACGCCGGCCTGCTTGAGCCCGGCCTCGTAAGCGCGCTCGCTGCCGGCGATCGCTCCGGTGTGGGAGGACGCGGCAGAGGCACCGGCCTCGGTCCGGCCGGACTTGACGACGACGATCGGCGTCTCCTGGGTCACCTCGCGAGCGGCGTCGATGAACTCCCGACCGTTCTCGATGTCCTCTAGATAGCCGAGGATGACGTCGGTATCGGGGTCGTCACCCCAGTATTCGATGAAGTCGACCTCGTCGAGAACGGCCTTGTTGCCCAGCGACACGACGTTGTTAAATCCGATGTTGTGGTCGCTAGACCAGTCGAGAACGGCAGAGATAAACGCACCCGACTGGCTCATGAAGGAGATCGAGCCCTCGAGTGCGGACTTGGAGGTGAACGTGGCGTTCATGCCGATCGATGTCGAGATGACGCCGAGACAGTTCGGACCGACGAGGTTGATATCGTATTCGTCGGCGACCTCCTGCATTTGCTGTTCGCGGGCTGCGCCTTCACTGCCGGACTCACCGAACCCGGCTGTGATCACGGCGACGTCCCGGACGCCGGCCTCGCCCGCCTCTCGCAGCACCGTATTGACGATCTGCGGCGGCACCACGACGACGGCGAAGTCGACGCCGTCGACGTCAGTGATGCTCTCGTAGCTTTCGAGTCCGAACACGTCATCGGCGTTCGGGTTGATCGGCACGACATCGCCCTCATATCCATCGAGGAGATTCTTCATGACGTCGCGCCCGACGGACCCTTCAGTCTCCGTCGCACCGATTACGGCCACACGTTTCGGTGAAAACAGTGTTTCTAGGTTGCCCATCGTATCATCGAGAGTTGGAAGGGGCCCCGGAAATACTTACCTCATTGGCCCTGCGGATGTCACTGTTCGGCAAACAATTGTAAACTGCCTGACTGACCTTGCGTCGCCCGTTTTCCGAGTACTGTTCGGAACCATTGCCCACACTCTCACGGGTCCGTAGCGCGCGAGCAATCGTCACGGCACCGCCGCAATCCTTTTTTCCCTCGGCGGAGTTGGTACGATAATGACTGCTGTCGGAAACTTCCTCGACGAATTCGCGGAAAACGTCGAAGGGATCTGTCTGTTCTCGCCGAGTTCGTCGATGTACAACACGTTCGCCGAATCGGAGATACCGGTCGTAGTGATCGGGACCAACAACGCGGTCGGTGCCGACGTGTTCGTCGAGTTACCCCTCGAGTTTCGCGATCCGACCGAGCGGATCCGGTTCGGGGTCGAGGGAGCGCTCGGACACGACACTATCGACGAAGAGATGACGCTTTTGTGCGTCCTGGGGAGTTTCGGCGACGACGCGGACACCGTGATGCGCGTTCGGGCGGGCGCGTTCGCCGACTCGGGCGTCTACGATCTGTTCACGAACTCTCGTCCCGACCCGTCGGTCGTGCGTGACGTCCTGGAAGTCGCTGTCGAACTCGGCAAGAAAGGCCAGAAGGGCAAGCCAGTCGGGGCGTTGTTCGTCGTCGGCGACGCCGGGAAGGTGATGAACAAGTCCCGGCCGCTGTCCTACAACCCCTTCGAGAAGTCCCACGTCCACGTCGGTGACCCCATCGTCAACGTCATGCTCAAGGAGTTCTCCCGGCTGGACGGCGCGTTCGTCATCTCCGATTCGGGCAAGATCGTCTCTGCATACCGCTATCTCGAACCCTCCGCGGAGGGCGTAGACATCCCCAAGGGTCTGGGCGCACGCCACATGGCCGCCGGCGCGATCACTCGCGACACGAACGCTCTCGCGATCGTCCTCTCCGAGAGCGACGGGCTGGTCCGGGCGTTCAAAAGCGGCGAGTTGATCCTGGAGCTCGATCCGGAGGACTACTGATGGTACTCGACCAGTTTGATCTGCCGACGGTTATCAGATCGCTGTTCTCAGATCGGGGCGCGGTCGCGGTGGCCGTGCTGGTGCTTTTCATCGGGGCGATCGCCGGCTATCTCGTCTGGCGCGGGACGAAAAACTTCCTCTGTCGGCGGGGCATCGACGACGCCGTCGAGGGGACGCTGTTCGAACGGACCGCCAACAACATCGGGCTCTCGACGGTCGGAATCCTCTCGCAACTGGTAGCACTGGCGGTGTATCTTTCGAGCGTCATCGTCGCGCTGAACGTCGCGCGACTCGTCGATACCGAGTTCTTCTGGATCAGGTTCACCATGCTACTTCCGAGAGTGTTTGTCGCGGCACTGGCAGTTATTCTCGGGCTCGTGATCGGTGACAAGGCCAAGCTCGTCGTCAGCGACCGTCTCAAGAGCATCAAACTCCCCGAAGTCTCGGTCATCCCGGAACTGGTCAAGTACAGCGTCTTCTACGTCGCCGCGCTGATCGCGCTCGGACAGCTGGGCGTGACGACGGCGGCACTGCTCGTGTTGCTCGCCGTGTACGCGTTCGGGCTGGTCTTTCTGGGCGGGCTCGCGTTCAAAGACCTGCTCGCGGCCGGGGCCGCCGGAATCTACCTGTTGCTCTCCCAGCCGTACGGGATCGGGGACGAGGTCGAGATCGACGGCACGCGCGGGATCGTCCAGGAGATAAACGTCTTTGTCACCCACGTCGAGAGCGACGAGGTCGAACACATCGTCCCCAACCAGCAGGTTTTCAAACGCGGGGTCGTCCGCATCCGCGACTAGCCATCGGGCGCAAAAAAGGCAGTGTTGGACCGACTGATGGCGATCAGCGTTTGAGTGCTGGCGTGTCGGCGTCGGCAGCGAGCAACTCCTTGAGTTCGTCGTCGACGGTCGCCACCGTGATCGAGGCACCCATCATGTCCAGGGAGGTCATGTAGTCGCCGACCATCGTGTCCCAGGCCTCCAGGTCGTGCTCGTCGATCAGTTCCTGGACCTTGCGGTTGAGGACGAACAGTTCCATCAGCGGCGTGCCGCCCATGCCGTTGACGATCGTGACGACGTCCTGTCCCGCGTCGGGATCGAGGTCGTCGAGGACTTCGCCGGTCAACTCCTCGGCAATCTCGTCGGCGGGCATGATATCGACGCGCTCGGTCCCGGGCTCGCCGTGGATCCCGATCCCGAGTTCGATCTCGTCCGCACCCAGATCGAACGTCGGCTCGCCTTTCTCGGGGGTGACACACGAGGTCAACGCCGTCCCCATCGTACGGACGTTGTCGATCATCTTCTCGGCGAGTCGCGCCACTTCCTCGAGGTCGTCGCCGCGGTCGGCAGCCGCACCGGCAACCTTGTGTACGAGGATCGTCCCGGCGACGCCACGACGACCGGAGGTGTACAGCGAGTCTTCGACGGCGACGTCGTCGTTGACGACGACCTGTGCGACGTCCTCGACGCCCTCCATCTCGGCCATCTCGGCGGCCGTCTCGAAGTTCATCACGTCGCCCTCGTAGTTTTTCACGACACAGAGGACGCCTTCGCCCGAATCAGTCGCCTGGATCATCTCGCTCAACTCGTCGGCGGTCGGCGACGTGAACACCTCGCCCGCGGCCGCACCGTCGAGCATTCCGTCGCCGATGTAACCCGCGTGTGTCGGCTCGTGGCCTGATCCACCACCGCTTACGATTGCGACTTTCCCGTCGACCGGGGCATCGTCACGTACCATCACGTTCGTCCCGTCGAGCCGGCGAAGCCGGTCGGGATAGGCCGCCTCCATCCCGTCGAGCATCTCGTCTACCACGTCTTCCGGTTCGTTGATTAACTTCTTCATGGTTCATTATGAATGACAAGGGCCACGGACAAATAGTTTTCTTTACTATAGGTGACGCATCGTTCGTAACTATGTCCGTGCTCCCTAACTGGTCACGGTCGGCTCACCGTCGCCGAACAGGCTATGGGTGACCGCTGGCGGGACAATCGAGGCGACAACGCCCGCCGTGGCGAGTCATCGAAAGAGTGTCTGACGGCCGTCAGACCGGTGTGGAAGATTTAACATCCGGTAGGATCAATATCAGCACAACAGGCATGACGATCAATCCCAGGGATTACGACCTCGAAGAGTTGCGGAAGATGGCACGCGACCGCGAACGCGGTTCCGTCCCGGACGAGGAGAGCGTCTCGGACGGGGAGCCAAACCTGGAGTGGGGCGAAGTCGAGGGCGAGCGTCCCGTGGCCGAAGACGGGTTTCGAGCGCGTCTCTATCGGGAACTGATGCCGCTGATGGCCGGAAACGGCGACGCGTCCAAACCGTATCTGGCGGCGCTGCCGGAGACCCAGGCCGCGGAGTTTCTCATCTTCGAGTGGCTCGAGTTCCTGCTGCTCCACGGTGGGTTCCGCGGCGCACGTGACGCGCTCGACTATTACGAGTCCATCGACTGGATCACCGACGGTGTCGGGTCGGATCTCGACGACTACTTGCTCGGAATCGAGGACACCGGCGCTAGCGCCGGATCACAGCTGGACGTCGACGACCACCTTCTGAGCCTCGTCTACATCGCGAAACTCGCCGCGATGCGGTGATCGCGTTTCGGAGCGTCCCAGTCGTATCTTTGAAAAATAATAATATTTATTACTGTTTCCGGGCGGTTATATACTTCGGGAACCCCATCAAGCAGGCGTATGAGCGAGGACGAGGAGACCGACGACGCGACCGACAACGGCGAGACAAGCAGTGACGACACTGACACTTCGACGAACGGGCCCGTTCCGGTCGGTGTGAAACTCGGCAGTACGAGGACTGTAATCGCCTACCCGGACGACGATGGCGACCTCGAAATCGTGAACACGCTCACGTGCATGGCGACCTACGAGGACGCGCTCACGGGCGAAGAGAAGGTCCTTTACGGCGAGGAGGCGGCCCGTGAGTATCCCGATCGCGTCGAGTTCATGCTCCGGTCCGGCTTGCCCGAAGACGACGAGCGAGCGGGACTAACGAGCACGTTCTTCGAGGAAGTCATCGAGGCCAACGACATCCCCGAAGAGAGCGCCGTCGTCTACGCGATCCCGACGATCGACAACGAAGCCGGGCTGAACAACCTCGAAACCGTCATCGAGAACAGTTCGATCGGAGCGGAACTCGTCGAGAGCTATCCCGAATCGCTGTGCGGATCGATCCCGGCGTTCGGCGACGATCTGGAGGCGATCACCGAGATCTTCCTAGCGGTCAACCTCGGCTCGACGAACCTGGAGGCATCGGCCTACCGCCGCGGCGAGCAACTCGCACCGTTCACGACCGGAGCCGTCACCGGCAACGAAGTCGATCGCGTCATCGCCAACTACGTCGAGGAGGAGACACAGGGCCGGGTCAACATCGACGTCCAGACCGCCCGCGAATACAAGGAGGCGCACGCGGACTTCGAGGACTACGAACCGTTCACGGATATCATCCAGCAACCCGGCGGCGGCTCCCACGAGTTCACCATCGAGCGCAGCGTCATGGATGCCGTCGACGAATACGTCGACGACGTGGTCGAGGAGTTCGCCAACACCTTCCTGCCGGAGCTGGCAAACGAACACATGAAAGTGTACAACCTCGCGCTCGAGAAACCGGTCGTGCTCACCGGCGGGATGGCCTGCATTCCGGGTATCGTCGAGGAATTCGCCGAGCGGGCCAGCGAGGAACTCAACCGCGAAATCGACGCCATCGCACCCGAGGAACCCGCGCTCGCGGCGACGCTCGGAGCCCAGCGGATCGCCGACCGACTCAGCGACTGATCGGCGACCAGCAGGCGAACCACGACAGGAATCGTCGGACGTCCGGCGAGAGCGAGTCCTGTTCGGCGTTACCGTCCGCACACGGACGAGGTCCGCCAGTCCCCGTGCCCGGTCGAACGCGGAGTTCGGTCGGCATGTCGATGACGAGCCGTGCCATTGTGTGTATGTCTCTACCACCCCTTGTGAACCCCCGTCAGACGGGCGTCTGCCGGCCGGAAGCGCTGGAGGGGGTCCGACATCGTCAGCCGGAGCGCCGCTGTAGTGTTTCGGCGACCGCACTGCGAAACGCCTGGGAAGCAGGATCGACATCGGCTTCGATCAGGGCCGCGCGGTGGCGACGGGCGATCCGCCACAGTGCCGTCTCGACGCTCGCTCGGCTCGCGATCCGGTCGGTCACGAGCGTGTCAGCCGCGGCTTCGGGCGAGTCGAACGGCGGTTCAGGCTTCGAGGGGCGGTCGGGATCGAGCAGTCGGCCACGCCAGCCGTGCTTGTCAGCGAAGACGATCCCGGCGACCGGGTGGTCGGCCCACTCGCTTTTCGGGAACGTCTCACGGCCGAGATCGATCGCATCGGCTCTGACCTCGCGCTCGAGGGGGACTGCGGGGGCGAGCCCGAGTCGCTCGAAACTCGCGTGTGTGTTCTCCGGCGCGAGCAACCCGCCGCGGTCGGGGACGCGAACGTCGTATCCCAGAAACGCCGGTAGCCGGTCCCAGTCGTAGTCGATTCGGTGCTGGCAGGTCGCGATCCCGTAGAAGGTGACCGACTCCGGATCGGGGACGGCCTCGCGGAAGGCGTCCCGACGGAACGCCGACCGGACCGTCTCGACCGCAGAGCTGATGGCCGGCGGCTCCGAGCCGTCCTCGTACCGCCGGTGTTTCCCGCCGAAGACGAGTCGGCCGTCCGACTGCAGCGTGAACCTGAGCGGTCGTCCCTCGACGTACTCGACGAGCCAGTGGTGGCCCTGTCCAGTCGTCGGGTTCTCGGCCAGTTCGACGCACGTCGGAAACGGGTCCATAAGCAGTAGTGTGACGCCGGAACGACTTATCTTACGTCCGTCTCGCGGAGGTTCACACCCGTTATTTCGAATCGGGCGCCGCCGTCTTCGCTCTCTGTCGCGTGGATCTCCCAGCCGTGTGCGGTGACGATCTCCTCGACGATCGCGAGCCCGAATCCGTTGCCGTCTGCGCTGGTCGTAACTCCGGGATCGAATATGTCGACGTCCTCGGGCAG
>JBMCBU010000019.1:0-16446 GCA_048623335.1 Halapricum sp. | reverse complement strand
TCGAACCTGTACCCGACTGTCGTGGCAGGCGTCCCGCTTCGACCGCGTAAGCTAACCACCGACTAAACGGGTGGGTTTCCGCGCTGTTGCCGCTATGACAACGCGTGACCGGGAACGCGCTCGCACCGACGGTCGTTTGGGTGCTCTCGGAATCGAGTGACAACCGGTGGGCCTGGCGTGTTTTGTGTTCCGCCACACAGTCGAATACACAGTAGATTTTTACAACGTCGGTTAAAATATAACAGCATGGACAGGGACGTGGTACCATACACGACACTCGGCTCGACGGGGCTCGAGGTGTCTCGTCTGGCCCTCGGCTGCATGAACTTCGGTAGCGAAGCCGAGTGGATGATCGACGATCGCGAGCGGAGCTTCGAGATCATCGACCGCGCGATCGATCTGGGGATCAACTTCCTGGATACGGCGAACGTCTACTCGACGGGCGAGAGCGAGGAGATCGTCGGTGAGGTCATCGCTAGCCATCGACGGGACGAGCTGGTGATCGCGACGAAAGTCTTCGGGGAGATGCACGACGGCCCCAACGGGCAGGGGCTGTCGCGCAAGCACATCGTCGATCAGGCCCACGCCAGCCTCGACCGACTCGGCGTCGACTACATCGATCTCTATCAGATCCACCGCTGGGACGAGAACACGCCCATCGAGGAGACGCTGTCGGCGCTGACATATCTCGTCGACGAGGGGCTGGTCCGGTACATCGGCGCCTCGACGATGGCCGGCTGGCAGTTCTCGAAGGCGCTGTACACGGCCGACCTCGAGGGCTACGAGCGGTTCGTCTCGATGCAACCGGAGTACAACGCCGTCGACCGCCACGAGGAGGCCAACCTGTTGCCGATATGTGACGATCAAGACATCGGCGTGATCCCGTGGTCGCCGCTGGCTGGCGGCTTTCTCACCGGCAAGTACGAGCGCGAGGCCGATCCGGACGAGGATCGACGGGCGGCGACCGACGAGTACACCCGGAACCGATTCACCGAGGAGAACTGGACAGTCCTCGAGGAGATCCGGGCGATCGCCGAGAAGAAGGGTGCAACGCCGGCGCAAGTCAGCCTCGCGTGGTTGCTCGAACAGGACGTCGTCACCGCGCCGATCATCGGTCCTCGACGGCTCGAACACCTCGAGGAGAACGTCGCCGCTGTCGAACTCGAACTGACCGACGAGGAGATCGAGCGGATCGCCGAACCGAAGTTCCCACAGTGGCCCCAGCCCGGAAAAGACTGATCGCGACATTGGAGAACGAATCAATGACAACAATGGATACTTCGACACTGACGACAATACTCGAAGACGCCGGACTTTCGCCGTATCAGGCCGACGCGTACGTGACCATTCTCGAACTCGGTTCTGCGTCGGCGACTGATATCGCCGAGGAAAGCGACGTTCCCGATCCACGGATATACGACGTCCTCCGTGATCTGGAGAAACACGGCTACATCGAGACCTACGAGCAGGACAGCCTCCACGCCAGAGCTTACAGTCCCGACGCGGTCCTCGAGGACCTCCGCGAGCGAGCGGGACGGTTCGAGCAGGCCGCTGACGAGATCGAACAGCGCTGGGAAGCGCCGACGATGGACACCCACACGGTGAGTTTCGTCAAGCGGATGGACACGGTCCTGGACAAAGCCGAGGCGAAGATCAGAGAGGCGCAAACCCAGATCCAGGTCGCCGCCAACCGCGAACAGTACGAACGGCTCCGACCGGCACTGCAAGCGGCCCACGAGAGCGGAGTGCACATCAGGCTCGCGCTGTATCTGGAAGACGACGAATCACTCCTCCCGACGGACGAACTGAACAGCGTCGCAACCCAGGTCCGATACCGATCGATCCCCATGCCGTTCGTCGCGCTCGTCGACCGGACCTCGACCTGTTTCGCCCCGCACGTCCTCTCAGCGAACCGGTACGGGATCATCGTCGAGGACCGGACCCACGCGTACGTCTTCCATTGGTTCTTCATGGCCGGGCTCTGGGAGTCGACCGAGCCGCTGGTCGAAGACAGCGACGACTCGCTCCCGCGAACGTACGTCAACATCCGTCAATGTATCCGAGACGTCTGGCCACATCTCGAAGACGGGGCGACGCTCTCTGTCACCGTCGACGGCCTCGACGTCGAATCCGGTTCGACCGTTACCTTCGGGGGTAACATCGTCGACGTCACCTATCCGAGTCTGGAAGCCGCAGGGACGGACGCCCCGTTCCTCTATCTGGGTGGACAGGCTACGATCTCCATCGAAACCGACGACGGGATCGTCGACATCGGCGGCTGGGGTGCCGTCATCGAAGACTACGAGGCGACCCAGATCGTCCTCGAAGATATCGTCTACCAAGAGTGAAGACAGGTGGCTCCCCGGAGCGTCGTCAGCGAGACCAACACACATTTGATGGGATCCATCCGTCCAAGGGTACATGGCGAAAAACAGCGCCACCCCACGCGTCGGCATCGTCGGCCTCGGAGGAATCGGGGCCTATCACGCGAAGCTCCTCGCCGAGAATGACGCCACACTCGTCGCCGGACTCGACGTCGATCCGGCCGCACGCCAGCGGTTCGAAGCCGAACACGGCGTCGATACGTTCACCGACAGGACCGCATTCTACGACGCGGTCGATGCGGTGATCGTAACGACGCCGAACGCCTACCACGAGGAATACACAGTCGGTGCGCTACAGGCCGGTCGGCCGGTGCTCGTCGAGAAACCGCTCGCACATACGCTCGAAAGCGCCGAGCGGATCGCAAAGGCGGCGCGGGAGGCCGACGAGATCTGTATGGTCGGATTCCACAACCGGTTCGACCCGCGCGCAGAGGCCCTGGCCGCCTACCGCGAGGACGGCTTCTTCGGGACGATCCAGCACGTCGACGCGACCTACGTCCGTCGCCGGGGCGTTCCCGGAACGGGCACGTGGTTCACCGACGCCGACGTCGCCGGCGGCGGCGCACTGATCGACATCGGCGTCCACGCGCTCGATCTCGTGCTCTCGTTGCTTTCGTTCCCGGAGATCACGGAGGTCAGCGGCGTCGCCCGATCGACGTTCGGACAGCGCGACGACTACGTCGACGTCGACGGCTGGGGCAGCGGTGACGGTGCTGTCAGCGTCGATGACTCGGTCACAGCACAGCTACGAACCGTCGACGATGCGACGATCTCGCTGGACGTCGCGTGGGCTGCGAACCGCACCGACGAGCAGGCGTTCCGGCTTCGGGGGACCGACGGCGGTGCGCACCTGGACATGGACGGCGATCTGACGCTGTACGAATCGGTCGGCCGCGGCGTCGACCACCACCGCACCACGACCGTCGAGACTCCGGAATACGACGGACACGCGGCCGAACAGCGGGCGTTCCTCGAGGCCGTCGAGAGCGGCGAGCGACCGGAACGTAACACGGTCGAGCAGGCGATGACAGTACAGCGACTCATCGAAGCGATATACCGTTCCAGTGATAGTGGCGCGGCAGTCTCACCGCGGTAAGATCGGGCCCCTCGAGTGGCCTCCCGTTCGACCCGGTAACCCGCACGTCAGCACGAATTCAAGTTCGTTCGCCCTCTACTGTAGCCGATGACCGATCCGACGCCGACCCCCGGCATCCATCACGTCACCTGTATCGCCAGCGATCCCCAACAGAACCTCGACTTCTGGGTCGAGACGCTCGGTTTGCGGCTGGTCAAGCGCTCGATCAACCAGGACGACCCCGGGACGTACCACTTCTTTTTCGCAGACGCCGAGGGCACGCCCGGCACGAGTATGACGTTTTTCCCCTGGAGGGGACTCCCGCGCGGTCAGCCCGGTGCCGGCCAAGTGGCCCGGACGTCGTTTCGCATCCCCGAGGAGAGCCTGAACTACTGGGAGGAGCGCTTCGAGGAGTACGGCGTCGAGTACGACGAGCGGTTCAAACGTACTATTGAAGACGACGGAGACCGGCACAGCGAGACCGTGTTGCCGTTTCGCGATCCCGACGGATTGCCACTCGAGTTAGTCGCCGTCCCGATTTCCGACGACGATCCGACCGTTCCGTGGACGGCCTTCGTTCCCGAAGACGCCGCGATCCGGGGCTTTCACTCAGTGACACTGGCGCTGTCCGATCCCGATCCGACGGCCGGACTTCTCGAAACGATGGGGTTCGACGAACTGGGGACGGTCAGGGCTACAGGGGGCGATCCCGGCGACGAGCGCAGGCGCTTTGCGGCGAGCGGACCAGTAGGGCGGTACGTCGATATCGTTCAGACGACCGACCGCGGACGACAGGGCCACGGGACGGTCCATCACGTCGCGTTCCAGACGCCGACCGACGACGACCAGCTGGCGATGCAGTCGGCTATCCAGACGGCAGGATTGAACCCGACCCGACAGATCGACCGCCACTGGTTCCGGTCGGTGTACGTCCGCGAGTTCGGCGGCGTGCTCTTCGAGCTGGCGACCAGCGATCCGGGCTACACCAGCGACGAACCGCTCGACTCGCTGGGCGAACGGCTCGTCCTGCCCGGCGCGTTCGAGCAACGACGCGACGAGATCGCATCACAACTGGCCGACGTGACCGTTCCGCGCCCGGAGTCGGCGCCGGGAGACGTACAGCGGTAGCGCTATTCGAGTTGCGTGACGTACTCCTTGACGATCTGCTCTTCGGCGCGATGGAGCGTCTCGCTGGCGGTCGATTTCGCGATGTCCAGGTGTTCGGCCAGTTCGGTCAGCGAACTCTCGCGTGGCGTATCGTAGTAGCCGGCCTCGACGGCCTCGACGACGAGCCGGCGCTGGCGGTCGGTCAACAGCGGCTCTTCGGTGACGTGCTGGTGAATGTAGTCGACAGTGTAGCCGATGTCGAACTGGTCGAGCTGTTCGCCAAGCGCCGAGAGGCGGTCCTGCGGGGCCGTCAACTCCCAGACTGCCTCGCCGTCACTGATCTCGAAGGGCATCTCCAGCGGGATTCCGGAGTCCCGGGCAGGAAACAGCAACAGCGGCATGGTCGTCCGGAACCGGATCAGCGCTTTCTCCTCTTCCTCCTGGAGGCGATCGATATCGGTCACGTCCTCGTAGCCGGCCATCGTCGAGAGGACCGCTGACGTGTCGTCGGCGATGACCTCCGCGAGTCCGACGCCGGCGTCGACGTCGTCGCTCAGGGCCGCGAGCACCCTGAACGTCGCTTCCGGATACAGCCGGGTGAGTTCACCGAGCCACACCTCCTCCGGGACTGTCAACGTGAGCTTCGCCCGTGGCATTAGGTGCTCGAACGTGTTCGGGATACTAGTCGCCACCGATCCGAACACGTTCGTCGCGGCTTTCTCGAAGACGCAACCACACGTTGAAACCACATCCGCGTCCACTCACAGCCATGGAGTCCGTCACTGTCACGCGCACGATCGAAGCACCGCCCGGAGCGATCGAAGACGCCCTCGACGACCTCGAACCGTTCATGCGAGCCTCGGGGTTCGACGAGGTCGAGGTCGATGGCGATCGCCTGGAGATCTCGAAGGCGATGGGGCTGTTGCGGATCTCGTTGACGCTGGAGGTGTACGAAGACGAGCAGGCGACCCTGGCATACGAACAGGTCGACGGACTCTTCGAGTCGATGACGACGACGTACGAACTCGCCGGGCAGAGCAGGACGACCGAGGTGACAGCCCGGACGGAGTTCGCGCTCGATGCGCCCGGTGGGTCGATCCTCGACGCGACGGTGGTACAGCGCCAGCGCCGGAAAGAACTCCACGCACAGCTCGATTACCTCGAAGAGTACGTGGCGTGAACGGATTCGACACGGTCGTCGCTACGCTTCGTCCGAGCCGAAGACCTCGTCGAACAGCGCCCGGACTCGCTGTTCGACTTCGTCGCGGATCTCGCGGACGCGCGCCGGATCCTGCCCGTCCGGGTCGTCGAGGTCCCAGTCGCGACTCTCGCCGTGCCAGACGGCGGGACAGACGTCCTCGGCGGAACAGCCCATCGTGATCACGTAATCGCACGCTCCGGTCTCTTCGTGGGTGATCTCCCGCGGCGTCCGGTCGGAGATGTCGACGTCGAGTTCTCGCATCGTCTCGACGACCTCCTCGTGGACGTGGTCGGCAGGTCGCGTTCCGCCAGTCAGAATCTCGAGTTCGCCTTCGAGACCGCGTCGCTCACGCTCGCGTTCGGCGAAGGCTGTCGCCATCTGACTGCGACCGGCGTTTTGCACGCACACGAACCCGAATCGGACTAGATCGTCTGTCATCGTCTGTCGTTGGTCGTGGACACGTAGATGTCCTTCTATGACAGCTACATTGAACTATATAGCCAGTCCGATACAGACACGCCTGCGGTCAACAGATATTCGCCCGGATCAGTGCTCGTGATCGTGACTGTCGTGGCCGGGCGTGCCGCCTGCGACAAGCGCGTCGTGATCCCCCTCGATCATATCGAGGTTCTTGAGATTGTCTCGCTCCTCGAAGTTGGCAATGGCGTCTTCCAGGTCCTGCTGGGTCAACGTCGTACGCTCCTCTGTCAGGGCATCCAGCACCGCCTCCCGAAGCACCAGTCGAAGGTCGCTACCGGTCAGTCCTTCTGTCATCTCCGCGAGCGCACCGGGGTCGAAATCGACGATTTCCATCTCGCGGGTGACGACCCGGAGGATGTCCGCGCGCATGCCCCGGTCGGGTTTAGGGAAGTTGACGATCTCGTCGAACCGTCGCCAGGCCGCAGCGTCGAGCTGGTCGGGGTGGTTCGTCGCGCCGATCAGCAGTACCTCGTCGTCGATCAGGCTCACTTCGTCGATCGACTTCAGCAACGTGTTGACCGCGCGTTTGATCGCGGCGTGCTCGTCGCTGGCCCGTGTCTTGGCGACGAAGTCGAACTCGTCCATGAAGAGGATACACGGCGAGAGCCGCTTTGCGACCTCGAAGACCTTTTCGACGTTCTTGGCGGTTTCACCGAGATACTGGGAGGTGATCATCGAGAGCTTCACCTCGACGAACGGGAGATCCAGATCGTGCGCCAGCGCCCGGGCGACGCTGGTCTTGCCGGTGCCCGGCGGCCCGACAAAGAGGAGCTTGCCGATCTCGCGCAGTCCGATCTGCGCCAGGTAATCCCGGTGTTCGATCGCCTTCACGAGCTTGTTGATCTCGTCTTCCTGATCGTGGGTGAGCACCAGATCGTCCAGGCGCATCTCGACTTCCTCGGGCGCACGGACTTCGACGAGATCGAGCATCTCCTCTTCGTCCTCGTCGTCGAAGTACTCCTCGAGCATCGAATCGATCCAGACCCGGTCGGCCCTGAGAGGACGGTTGTCCTCCCGTGCGCGTTCGTAGGACGCCCCTTCGAACTCCCCTTCGTATTCGGAAGCGAGAACGGGGTTCGCAAGGAGGTCCCCGGCCTCGATCCGGTCGAGGAACCACTCCTCGGCCATCCCGTGCTCGGTGAACGTTAGCGACCCGTCGAAGTCGTCGTGGTCGGTGAACATCAGCCCGGAGATGGCATCCCAGGGACGCTCGACGCCGGTCGCCTCGCGTGCCGTCTCGACGGTCGGGGTGAGCGGTCGCTCGATCGTCCCGTCGCTCCAGAAGACCGCCCGGTAGGCCGGCGGCAGGTCGTCCGGCTCCAGATCGCGATTGTCGGTGTAGGTCGTCGCTGTCAGCAGAAACTCGATGACGTCGCGTGCCGCGTCACTCATTCCTCGATACATTGCTTCGCGACGATAATAAGCCGTCCGAAGTCGGACAGACGACTCCGAACGGCTCAAATAACTCCACCGAGTAGGGAGACTCGTGTCACAGCAGGTCGCCCAGGTAGACACGCTGTTCCTCCACGAACAGGGTGAGAACGTCCGCGTCGCGGTCCAGCGCGACGGAACGCGCGTACTCGACGCGATACTCGAACTCAAAGAGACCGGCGCCGGCCCCCGACCCGCCAGATTGCGAGTCAAGCAGGGGTCCAGCGAGGAGCCGCGCAGTCCCGACCAGTTCGTCGAACTCGCCCGGCAGGCGAGTCGCATTCGCATCTCCGAGCAGACCACAGAGCGCGGTCGCACGCGCCTCAAGGAGATGCTCGACGCCTATCAACTGGAGGCGAAGGTCGTCCGGACCTGCCGGTACTGCGCCTCGGCGGGACAGTACTCGCCGATCACGAGCGAGACGGCCATCGAAGCCGACGACGAGTACATCTGTCCGGACTGTGCGATCGAGGAACTCGAACGCGAGCTGGCCTATCACGGCGACGTGACCGGCAGCGCCCGCGACCGGCTCGAAGAACTCCTGCTTTCGGTGCAGGACCTCGATCGGATCACGAACCTCCTCGCTGGCGATCTCGACCCCGAACTCACGAAGTTCGACGAGATCTCCGCGACCGTCGACGAGGTCGATCCGGTCCCGACCGACTCGCTCACCCTCCATCCGGGCATCCAGAACAAGCTCGAAGACCGCTTCGATACCCTGCTCCCGGTCCAGAGTCTCGCCGTCGAGAACGGCGCGACGGAGGGACAAGACCAGCTCGTCGTCTCCGCGACGGCGACCGGAAAGACTCTCATCGGCGAGATGGCCGGCATCGATCGGGTGCTCAACGGCAAGGGGAAGATGCTGTTTCTCGTCCCGCTGGTGGCGCTGGCAAACCAGAAGTACAACGATTTCCGAGAGGAGTACGGCGACATCGTCGACGTGACGCTGCGGGTGGGCTCGAGCCGGATCGGCGGCGACGACAACCGCTTTGACCCCTCTGCCGACGTGATCGTCGGCACCTACGAGGGGATCGACCACGCGCTGCGGACCGGCAAGGACCTCGGGACGATCGGGACGGTCGTCATCGACGAGGTCCACACCCTCGGCGAGGGCGAGCGCGGCCACCGGCTGGACGGGTTGATCTCCAGACTGAAGTACTACTGTGAGGGCGAGCGGACCGTCGCCCAGCGACACGACGGGCGCGCGAACGCCCACGAAGCCGGCGACACCCAGTGGATCTATCTGTCGGCAACGGTCGGCAACACCTCCGAACTGTCCCGGAAACTGGGCGCTCAGCTCATCGAGTTCGAAGAACGACCGGTCCCGATCGAGCGTCACGTCACGTTCGCCGACGGCTACGAGAAACTCGATCTGGAAGACAAGCTCGTCAAGCGCGCGTTCGACACCAAGTCCTCGAAGGGCTATCGGGGCCAGACGATCGTCTTCACCAACTCCCGGCGGCGGTGTCACGAGGTCTCCCGGAAGTTGCAGTACTCCTCGGCCCCCTATCATGCGGGGCTGGACAACAAGCGCCGAAAGCGCGTCGAGCGCCAGTTCGCCGATCAGGAACTCGCGGCGGTCGTGACTACCGCGGCGCTCGCGGCGGGGGTCGACTTTCCTGCCTCGCAGGTCATCTTCGACTCGCTGGCGATGGGAATCGAGTGGCTGACCGTCCAGGAGTTCCACCAGATGCTCGGTCGCGCCGGGCGGCCGGATTACCACGACAAGGGCACAGTCTATCTGCTGGTCGAACCTGACGGGGCCTATCACAACAGCCAGGAGATGACCGAAGACGAGGTGGCGTTCAAGCTGCTGAAAGGTGAAATGGAGTCGGTGATGACCCGCTACGACGAGAACGCGGCCGTCGAGGAGACGCTGGCGAACCTCGTGGTCGCGGGATCACAGGCCAAGCGACTCAACGCCCGGATGCTCGGGGAGATCCCGACCAAACACGCGATCGGCAAGCTGCTTGAGTACGAGTTCATCGACGGGCTCGAACCCACGGACCTGGGCCGGGCGGTCTGTCGGCACTTCCTCTCGCCGACGGAGGCGTTCCTGATCCTCGATCAGATCCGCAAGGGGGCCGACCCCTACGAGATCGTCGCGGAACTGGAGTTGCGCGAAGAAGAACTGTGAGAACGGAACTGCCGTGACCTGCTCGCAAAGCCGCTAGGCGCCTGCTTCTTCGAGAGCGTTCTCGATGTCTTCAGCCTGGGTGACACCGATGAACCGGTCGACGACGCCGTCGTCGTTTTCGACGATGAGTGTCGGAAGCGAGCGTACCTGATACTCGTTGGCGATGTCCTGGTTCTCGTCGACGTCGATCCGCTCGAACTCCACATCGGGGTAATCGTCCTCGATATCTTCGATAATCGGTTCCTGTGTCTTGCAGGGCCCACACCAGTCAGCCATGAAATCCATGAGCGTGATCGTCATGTATCCTGCCAATAGTTGCCGAGGAATTCAGATAAGGGTTTTCATAGCCCCGGCCGGTCGCCCGGATCTCCGACGCGAGGGGCGTACCAGCCATCCGGTTTACGAACTGCGCAACCGCCCGGCCGTGGCCAGCGGCGGGTGACACTGGCAGTCAGCGGCTGTCGAGGGACCGGACCGACTAGACGAGCCGTGCACCGGCAGCGTCGACCCGGCAGGCCTCCGGGTCGTATCCGGCATCGGACAGACCGGTTCCGAGTGCGAAGACAGTCTCGCCGAGCATCGCCATCGAGGCCTCACCACCGGCATCACTCACGTCCTGGATGACCCCCCGGAGGTGGTCCGTCAGCAGACCCGACTCGCGGGCGAACCGCCGGGAAGCGTAGGCGAACTGGCCCGGCGTCGGCTCGGAGACGAGTCGCGAGAGCGCCTCCCGGCCGGCGTGGCTGAGTCGCTCGGTGTCGCCACCGATCACCTCGCCGGTATCGAGTGCACCGAACGCGACATACTCGACGCGTGGGCGGTACGGCACGGCGTCGATGTCGTTGTAGTGTGGGCCGCCCGGTTCGAGGCGGATCGGCATGCCGCCGGCCGCCTGCGCGACGACATCACCCAGTCCCGTTCCAGCCTGGACATCCGCGCCGTGGGCGATCGTGACGAGTTCGTTTCGGGAGAGGTTCCGCTCGTAGACGGCGTTCGTCGCCAATGCTGTGCCGAGTGCTACCGCCCCGGAAATACCGAATCCGGACCCGATCGGCAGATCCGTCTCGGCGACGACGGCCGCCTCGACACCGAGCGTGTCGAGGACGGTCTCGACGGCCTCTATGGCCGCTGGCTGGCCGTTCAACTCGACGCGCCGGTCATCGGCCCGTTCGACGGTCACGGTGACGCCGTCGGCGAGCGTCAACCCTGCTCCCTGCGAACCACTCGCCGTCGGGTCGTCGTCCCGGTGGACCGTGAAAAAGCCGGTCACGTGCCCCGGCACGAACGCTGTCGCCTCGTCTGTCATCGTTCGAACGTCCACGCGAACGGACAAAAGCGAGGTGGTTGCACGGCGATCACTCGTTCGAGAGAGCGGACAGCCCCCTACTTTCAAGATGGCTTCAGCTATACGGGCGTGTATATGCCGACACTCAGTGCCGACGTGGCCGAAGAGACCGCCACCGAGGTCGAAGCGGTCGCTGATTTGCTCGGAGACGACAGCGAGACGACGATCGAGAAGGCTCTGGCGGAAGGGCTAGAGACGCTCCGGATCAGGGTCGCCGTCGAGCGCTACCAGACCGGTGAGATCTCGATCGGCGAGGCAGCCAACGTCGCCGATTGTACCGTCGCCGACTGGCTGGAGATCGCCCACGAGAAGAACCTCACCGCCCAGTTCACGCCCGAACAACTGAGCGAGGACGCCGCGACCGCTATCGATCCATGACGTTCGTCCACGTCGGGCCCACGGTCCTGTACGACCTCGGCCAGATCGGCGAACTCGATCTGCTGTCGTATTTCGACGGGGCGATCGTCATTCCAGCGGCGGTCCGGGCCCAGATCACGACCGAGCCCGCCGCAACGAACCTGGCACAGTACATCGACGACTCGACAGTCATCACGGCCGTCCGGCCAGCGGTTCGCAAGCGCGCGGCGGACGCACTGGGGCTCGACGCCGGCGGATACGAGGCGGCGCTGCTCGGCGGGCTGTTCGACGAGACGGTCGAGGAGGACCGAACCGTGCTCGTCCTCTCGGACGACCGGCGACTGCGGGCGCTGGCCGAGGGACTGGGTGCGACCGTCACGGGCACGTTCGGCGTCGTGGTCCGTGCGGCCGTCGAAGACAAGTACATCTCGCCGACAGAGGCAAAGCGGATCGTCTCCCGACTAGATGGCCACGGCGTGCAACTGACCGGACAACTGAAAACTGCGGCGATCGGTGAATTGTAACGGCGGTGTCTTCGGCTGCTCGCGGGTCGTCCCGTCGGGCGCGCTCGCTCGAAGACTCCGGGGAGTCGTCCTCGAACCTACGGACTCAGACGTTGGCGATCTCGCGGGAAGATGACTGCCTCGCGGATGTTGTCGAGCCCGAGCATCGTCATCACGAGCCGCTCGGCACCCAGTCCCCAGCCGGCGTGGGGCGGCATGCCGTAGTTGAACATCTTGGTGTAGTACTCGAAGGCCTCCGGATCCAGCCCCTGCTGTTCGAAGCCCTCGACGAGGTGGGCATAGCGGTGCTCACGTTGGCCGCCGCTGACCAGTTCCATCGACGGGTGCATCATGTCGAAGCCCGTCGAAATTTCCTCGTCATCGTCGTAATCCTTGATGTAGAAGGGCTTGATCTCGCTTGGCCAGTCGGTGATGAAGTAGTGCTCGCCGACTTCCTGGCCGAGCACGTGTTCCGCCTCCGTCGAGAGGTCGTCACCCCAGACCAGCGGTTCGTCGAGTTCGCCCGTCGCGTTGATCCGCTCGATGGCCTCCTCGTAACTCAGCCGCGGGAACTCGCCGTCAGGTACCTCGAACGTCTCTTCGAGACCAAGCGCTTCGAGTTCACGCTGGCAGTTCTCGGCGACGCCCTCGTAGGCGGATTTGACGACGTGTTCGCAGACGTCCATCGCGTCCTGGTGATCGAAGAAGGCCGACTCGAAGTCGATCGAGGTCGCCTCGTTGAGGTGTCGGGGCGTGTTGTGCTCCTCGGCACGGAAGATCGGGCCGATTTCGAAGACGCGTTCGAGACCGGAGCCGACCATCAGTTGCTTGAACAGCTGCGGGCTCTGGTTCATGAACGCCTCGCGACCGAAATACGTGATCGGGAACAACTCGGTCCCGCCCTCGGTGCCGGTGGCGACGATCTTCGGCGTGTTGATCTCGGTCGCGCCGACCGATCGAAAGGCCTCCCGGACGCTCCGAAGGGTTTCCGCCCGGATCTCGAAGACGGCCTTGACGGCCGGCTTCCGGAGGTCGAGCGTTCGGTTGTCCAGCCGCGTCGAGAGTTCGGCGTCGACTTTCCCGGAGGGATCGAGAGGCAGCTCGGGATCAGCCTCGGCGATGACCTCGACGGACTCGGGGACGACCTCGACGCCCGTCGGGGCGCGCTCTTCCGTTTCGACCGCGCCGGTGACGGCCACGACGCTTTCGCGGTGGACGCCCAGACCGGTCTCGACCAGGTCGTCGTCCATCTCGTCTTTCTCGAATTTGACCTGGATCTTTCCGGTCGTGTCCCGCACGATCATGAACGCGATGCCACCGAGGTCGCGGATCTCGTGTACCCATCCCTTGATCGTCACGTCTTCACCGGGCTCGGCCTCCGCGGTATAGGTTCGCTCGTCCATGCTCGGGCCTATTGGCCGGCCTGACTTAAACTCCGTTTATTCGGCCTCGCGAGTGCCACGGCAGTTGCCGTCACTCGACCATCCGACTCCCACCGGGCGGCAGGAACTCCTGAATCAGGTCCGGACTGGCGACTTTCCGGACGAACGTCTCGTCTTCGAACCGCCCCTTGAATTCCCGGTAGAGTCGCTTGGCGATGTCGTTTTGGGCGTACTGGCCGGGTTCGACCTCGATACTCGTCTCGGCACGCCCGGTAATCGCACTCGGCGGCCCGCCGATCACCCGTGTCTCCGGTTCACAGGCGATTCCGACCGCCACGCCGACTGGCGTGTCCTCGTAGTAGGTTCGCTCGCCCCGGATCGCGAAGCTCCCCTTTTCGAGGTACTCGCCGCTCTCGGGCGTCTTCGTCACTTGATCGTGCGCGACCATGTACACGTCCGCGGCGTATTTGCCTTCCTTCCAGACCGTCGAATACGAGACCGCGAACTGTGCGGCCTCCTCGCGGCTGGTTTCGGGAATCTCGATGTCGTCGTCGGGACTTTCGCTCGGCCCGGTCGCCTTCAAGATCGTCGCGGGCGCGCCGTGGGCCTGCGTGTGAAAGAACAGATCGCCGCGATCGAGGTACTTCTTGACGAGCTCCTCGTTCTGGTCGGCGTTGCGCCCCCCGATCACCAGGAAGTCGTCACTGGTGTGGAACCACCGGAAGCGCTCGTACCACTGCTCTGTCTGGCGGATCGGGATCGACGACCGGGCGAGCCAGTCGACGTCTTCGTGCTCGCCGTCGTCCTCGCGTTCGTCCTCGTCGTCGCGCTCCCAGGCTTCTCGCTCGGAGTTGACCGCTTCGAGGCGTTCTCGGGTGTCCTCGATCGCCTCCGTTGCCCCCGCTTTCTTCTCTTCGATGCGCTTGGCTTCGGTGTAGAGTCGGTCGGCGTTCTTCTCGACGCCTTCAGTGACTTCCAGCGTGATCCGAGTGCCGTCCACGTCGACCGTCACCGTTCTCTCGCTTCCGTCGACGCTGACGACGGCTTCCGCGGCCTCGATGCCCCGCGCCGCTCCTTCAGCCAGCGTCGCCTCGATGTCTTCCCAGGAGCGGTCTTCCTCGCGGGCAGCCCGGATGGTCGAGAGCACGTCGTCGACGAGAGTGTAGTTGGCGTACAGGAGTTCGGCCTTCTGGCGCTCGGCCTCGGCATCCCGCTCGAAATCCTCGATTGCCTGCTGTTGTTGCTGGATGATCCGTTTTTGTTTCTCGATCTCGGCTTCGAAGTCCGGCCGCCCCCGCTCGTCACCACCGTCGCGGTCGCTGTGGTCCGCGTCGACGTTCGCAAAGTAGTCATCAACTGCCTCGTTGAACGTCTCGAAGACCACACTCTCCCGGTCGGCATACTCCTCGAGGGGAAACGGAGTCACGTCCACGCGAATTCGCTCGTCGCCGCCTTCCTCGCTCTCGCCGTTTCCATGACTCCCCCCTCGTTCGTAGTAGACTCGCGCGTCCAGATCACCCTCACCGAGTCGACGCGACAGCGTCTCGATCTCCCGGTAGAGCGCCTCGAACTCCGACTCGTCGGTCTCGTCGACGTCCTGGTTGTAGGGGACGCCCGCTCGGGTACACAGCTCTTCGCCGTACAGCCCGCCGAAGTTCAGCTGGGTCGCCAGCGTCCGGACGACGTCGCTGTCGGACTGGGCCATCCGCTCGCGGAACCGCTCGTAATCGACCGTCAGGGGGTTGAACCGCGCGGAGGGGAACTCGTAGTGCGAGCCGGGCACGACCGTTCGGGACTTCAGTCGCACCGTCTCCAGGCAGTCGACGACGTCGTCGTTCTCATCGAGGACGGCCACGTTGCCGTCACCGAACAGCTCCGCGACGACGGTCGTCGAGTCGGTGTCCCGTTCGAACCGGAGCGAGAGGATGCGGTCGAACTCGAACTGCTCGACGGCTTCCAGCGTCGCCCCCGAGAGGCGGTTGCGAAGCATCATCGCGAAGTTCGGCGGTCGCTCCGGCGCGTCCGACACGTGCTCGGGGTCGGCGACGTGCGCACGCTTGTTCTCGCCGACCTCGATCAACAGTTCGGTCCGCCCGCGGTCGTAATCGCTCATGCGAAACCGCAGCAGCTCCTCGTCGGGATAGAGATAGACCTTGTCGACGTGCGCACCGCGGTACTGGCCGAGTTCGCCGGCCAGCGCCGCGATGTCGACGCTCGTCAGTTCCCGTTTTTCGTCCATACGTGCATCTCTCGTGGCTGGCAGAAAGACGTGACGTTCGGCCTCGGGACAAGATGGTTTTCGACGGGATTACAGTCGCTCGATCAGATCGCGGTAGGCCGCTTGCGCGCCGGCCGTGATCGGCGTTCCGTGCCCCATCGCAAGTACTTCGAACGGCGGAGCACGGGCGTAGAACTCGACGATGCTCTTCCGGAGTTCGGCCATGTCGTAGCTGTCCAGCCAGACCGGCGTCGTGAGGCCGTCCTCGCTGCCCCACAGCAGGTCGCCGACGAACGCCACGCCGTCGTCGTGGACGTACGCCACGTGTCCGGGATTGTGGCCTGGCGTGTGATACGCCGTAAAGTTCCCGATCCGCTCGCCGTCTTCGACGGGTCGGACATCGCCGGCCGGGATGGAGAAGAACAGTCGGACGAGCCTGTGAAATAGCCCCTTGTGGTGGACGAGGGGCGGCTCGAACGCACCCGTCGCGAGATCGTAGTCGCGGCGGCCGACGTAGACGGGACCGTCGAACCGGGGTTCGAGACGCCCTAGCCCTGTCGTGTGATCCAGATCGTAATGAGTGAGCAAGACCCGGTCGATGTCCTCGGGTTCGTATCCCGCCGCCGCGAGTTCCGAATGTAGCGACGGCCAGTTAGCCCACAGCCCCGTATCGATCAGGGTCACCGTCCCGTCGTCGACCAGGTAGCTGTTCGTGTTCAACGGCCGAACGATCCCGACGTCCAGAAACCACACGCCGGACTGGAGCTGCTCGGCCATACGCGCGGTTCGCCCCGACTGGACAAATATCCCCCGGCGTCGGAACGCG
>JBMCBU010000018.1:0-16501 GCA_048623335.1 Halapricum sp. | reverse complement strand
TCGCCGATCGGAAGAATACCACCTCCGATCGGGTGATGGATGTCGATTTCCCGAGCGGAATCGATGGATTTCTACGCGAATCCCTATCAGACCACGGTGACGAGCGCGTTCCCGTAAGTTACTTGACTGTTAATATTGTAATGGATAGTAGATCATCGAAATGGGTGTCCAACAAGTACCGTTCCAGGGAGGCATTCAACCGTGAGCAACGATACGGCCACCGAGACCGCAGATCACGACACCGCGTCGAACGTCCTCTGTGCGTGTCCTGCCGTCGGTTCGTCGAGGGCGACACACTGCCAGCGTCTGTTGACCCGTGCGGGCCAGCCGGAGTCGATCGTCGGTGTCACGATCGCGACCTCACCGGCCGAACGACTGGCCGCGTGGCGGGACGCGATCGATCCGGCAACCACAGAGATATCCTTTGTGAACGTCACTCACGGGGGCCGGTCTGCGACGATGTCCACCAACGGATCAGGAGGTGGAGAGGAGGTACCGACAGATATCGTCGAGATCGGGGAGATGGACCTCCGCCGACTCGGGACCGAAATCACGGCGCAGTTGCGGGAAGCATCGGGCGCGCCCACCGCGCTCTGTTTCGACTCGCTGACCGACGTTCTCCAGTTCGAGTCCAAAGAGCGAATCCACCGGTTCCTGAACGTCGTCACGGCACGTGTCACAGAAGCTGGTGCGTATGCACACTATCACATCGACTCCAACGGACACGCTAACCCAACGTTCGAGACGCTAGCACCGGTCTTCGACGAGACTGTGTCGGACGGGATCGAGTTCGAATGAAGTAGGTAGTCCCCATCCACTGGTGGTGAGTTCGCCGGTCGATTTTTCACCCTGCCCGCGGTACCACGCATACGATGACTGCCGTGCCCGATGTCGTGTTGGTCAGTTCCTCCGACGAAAAACTGCGGCGTCTGATCACGGACGGGCTCAGAGACCACTTCCCGGTCAGAACAGCCACAGACGCCGAGACGACCACGACGAGTCTCGACACTGATATCGCTGTCGTCGTCATCGACGCCGCGACAGTGGATCTCTCCGTGGATTCGCTCGACACGGACGAAAAGCGGACCTTCTATCAGCTCCTCTGGCTCACCGACGACACGGAAACGGGTGCCGAACAGGCGGACGCCGTTCGTGACCGTGACGCGCCGAGCGAAGCGGTTCGTACGACTGTCGAGCGGTTGCAACTCCGCGCCCGCTACGATCGGTTGCTCACGACGTTCTACGAACGCGCCGCTGGCGAGGACGGGACCGGCGACGCATCGGATCCCGAACGCAGTCGCGAACACGCACTCCGGGCGATCAAACGCGAACTCGATCGGGTCGCGGCACAGCTCGACGACAGCGACGCGTTCGACGTCGCGCTCGACGAGTGAAGTGTCGGCTTCACGCCCGCCGTCCACGGCGGGACCCTATTTCCCCTCGAAGAAGGCCGTCAACAGCTTCTTCTCGGCGGCCCGGAGGTGCTGGTAGAACGTCGAGGGGACGACGTCCATCGAGGCGGCAAGCTGGTCGCCGTCGCTACGGCGCGGCCACTCGAAGAACCCGCTGACGAAGGCCTTCTGTAAGGCAGTCAGCTGGCGGGCGGTGAGTTCGCCCTCGACGGCAGCCCGGAAGCCCTGACGAGTCTGTGCGGGCTGGTCGGACTCGTGATAAGCTATCAGTTCGACCGTCTCGTAGCTATCTTCGAATTCGTCGACGATAGCCCGACCGTTCTGTTCGGTCGCGACAGTGAAACGCAACTCGACAGCGTTGGCGTCGAATTCGATCGTCGTGATCTGCGCGCCGTACTCCGAGAGCGTACTGACGAACGGCGGGCTCTCGACAGCCACTTCGACCATCGGCGCGTCGTCGTCGGCGAGGACAGTGACCTCGATCACCGACGGGAGCGACTCGGCGGCCGCCACGACGGCCTCCGTCTCGCCTTCGACCTCGAACAGCAACAGGAGGTCGCCGTCGTGGCGGATCAGCGTGTTCTCGTGGACGGCTACGTCGCCGATCTCGCGTGCAAGTGCCGTCAACGTCGTCTCGTCGTGGAGCTCGACACCGATTTCGATGACCGTATCGGTCGTCACGGTCTGTTTGCTCAACAGGTCGTTGATCGCCGCGCCGATCGAGCGCCCGAGCGCCCGCAGGACGGTCGTTTCCTCCTCGTCGAACGATTGGCTCCGGCTGTAGACGGCCAGCACGCCGTAGGTCGTCCGCCGGTAGGTCAACGGGATCACCACGCCCGCCTCGTCCGCCTGACATTGGAGGGACGCGGTGAGCGAGTCGTCGAGACGCGTCAGCGTCTGCTCCTCGATCGCCCTCGCGAGCGGGGCGGCGTCCTCCTCGGCCAGCCCGATCGTGTCGTCGCCCCCGGCCCGCTGTCGCACGACACGCGCGCCGGGGTCGTACTCGCCGATCCAGGCCCGCGAAATCGACTCGTCGTCACCGATGCGCTCGACCGCACGCTCGTAGATGTCCTCCGTCGAGTCGCCCGTGACGACGATCTCGGTCACGTCGCCGATCAGTCCATTGATCCGGTCGAGCAACCGCTGGAGCCGCTCGCGCTCGCGTTCGAGCTGGAGTTCGGCCTCCTTGCGGTCGGTCACGTCCTGCTGGAAGGCGACGTAGTTGGTGATCTCGCCGTTTTCGTCGCGGATCGGCGTGATCTTCAGTTCGTTCCAGAAGAACGTGCCGTCCTTGCGGTAGTTGCGGAGTTCGACCGAAGCTGGCTCGCCCGCTTCGAGTGCGTCTCTGATCTCGAGCGTCTTCTCGATCTCCGTGTCCTCTCCCTGCAGAAACCGGCAGTTGACGCCGACCGTCTCCGATTTGCTGTATCCGGTGATCCGCTCGAAGGCGTCGTTGACGTAGATGAGCGGTTCGTCCGGGAGCGTCGCGTCAGCGATGGTCATCCCGACCGGTGCCTCGTCCATGGCGCGCTCTTTGAGTCGCCGTTCCTCCTCGGCGGTCCGGTCGCTGATGGGCATCCGCACGCGACCGTGCTCGTCGGATCGAGCGACGACGTACTGTTCGACCCGATCGGCGACGACCTCGAGCACGTCGTCATCGCTTTCGGGGACGTAGGCAGTCACGTTCTCGTCGACGGCCCGCCGAGCGACACCCCCGTCGTCGGTCGCCGGGATGAGAACGACCGGAAAAGACGGCCGGTCCTGTCGCACCGCTCGCAGAAAAGCGATCCCGTCGAATCCGGTCGGGTGATGATCGACGACCGCGCCGTCGACGTCACCCTCTGTCACGCGATCCAGTGCCGCTGGGAAGTCGGTCTCGACGACGACGGTCCCCTGAACGGCGCGTTCGAGCGAATCAGCGTCTACTGGACCCGACTGGGGGGTCTCGCCCACGCGCAAGAGCCGCCGCGTCTCCGACGCCGCAGTCATACCGGCCTGGTACGGTCGGGGGCGATTTAAATCCGGGCCCTCAGTCGATCCAGCGGTGACCCGGAGCCGGTGCGGTCCTCGACGACCGCCTCGGCGACGTGCTGGCCGCTTATCAGCGTCATCGGGACGCCGATCCCGGGGTTCGTGTAGCTGCCGACGTAGTAGAGCCCGTCGACGTTCGACGCCCGGTGGGACGGTCGCAGCGGCCCCGTCTGTCGCAGCGTGTGTGCGAGTCCGAGCGCCGTTCCCTTCGGGTAGTTGTACTGCTTTCGGTAGTCAGAGACGCAGGCCGACCGCTCGAAGACGATCCGGTCGCGCAGGTCCACCCCGACCTCCTCGGCGAGGTGGGTGAGGACTTTCTCGCGGTAGCGCTCGCGGGTCTCGCTGTCGTCGTCCAGCCCCGGCGCGATCGGAACGAGGATCACGACCGCGTGATGACCGTCGGGCGCGACTGTGTCGTCGGTCTTCGATGGAACCGACAGGTAGTACGCGGGATCGTCCGGCCAGGCCGGATCGTCGAAGATCCGCTCGAAGTGAGGGTCCCAGTCCGGCGGGAACACCAACGAGTGATGCGCGAGCGGTCCCACGTCGCCCTCGACGCCGAGATAGAACATGATCGCCGAGGGCGCGTAGGTCTTGCCGTCCCAGTGGGCGGGGTCGTGATCGCGGCTCCCCGGCGAGAGCAACTCGCGTTCGACGTGGGCGGGGTTAGCGTTGGCGACCAGTGTCTCCGTCCGCCGACGGCCTTCGGAGGTCTGTAGCGCCAGCCCGGTCGTCGTGTTCTGGATGTCGGTGACTTCGACGCCGGTCTCGTACTCGACGCCCAGTTCCGCGCCGAGGTCCGCCAGCCCCTCGACGACGCTGTAGATCCCGCCCTCGGGGTAGTAGACGCCGAGATTGTAGTCGACGTGGGCCATCAGGTTGTACAGCGCCGGCGTGTTGTGCGGCGATCCGCCGAGGAACACGAGGGTGTACTGGAGCAACTGCTGGAGTTTCGGCTCGTCGAAGTAGCTCTCGACGTGGTCCTGCATCGACCCCAGAAGCGACAGCCCGCGACCGGACTTTGCGACGTCGAGGTCGATCATGTCCCGCAACCGCGAGCGGTCCTCGTAGACGAAGTTCTCCATCCCGACCTCGTAGGAGTACTCGGCCTCGGCGAGGTACTCCTCGAAGGTCTCGCCGCCGCCGTCCTCGTATGCGGCAAAGATTTCCCGGGATTGAGAGACGTCGGGCGTGGTCGTCACCCAGTCGCAGTCGGGTTGCGTCTCGAGGTCGTCGGCGTACGGCGATCCCTTCTCGGGCTGTGGTTCGGTTTCGGTGTAGAACACCCGGTAGTGTGGATCGAGCGGTTCGATCGTGAAGTAGTCCTCGGGCGTCCGGTCGAAGTGCCCGAAGAACCGCTCGAAGACGTCTGGCATCAGGTACCAGGAGGGGCCGGTATCGAACCTGAACCCCTCGCTTTCGATGAGGTTCGCGGCACCGCCGAGTCGCTCGTTTTTCTCGAGGAGGGTCACGTCCGCTCCCGCATCCGCGAGGTACGCGGCTGCCGAGAGCCCGCCGAAGCCACCGCCCAATACCGTCACGTCCGTCCCGCTGAGTGGAGTATGCTCGAACATAGTCAGGGTACGTACCAGATCCCGCGATCGCGATCGTACCACGATCCGACGACGACGTGTGGCAGCGCGATAATACTGATGAAAATGCTCCAGAACGCGACCAGTCCCACGGGGATTCCCGCACCGCCCAGCGGCTGGGGCGCGAGCGTCCACAGCAGCGCCGCCAGCCCGAAGGTGGCGACGCTGCCAGCGATCAACACCCCCCAGGCCCCGAGCGCGACCAGCCGGGTGTCGTCGCTGTCGAGGATCGCGAGTACTCCCTCGCCGGTGGTCGATCCCGTCGGTTCGGCGTCGATGGCCGTCGTCCGGGCGACCTGCCGGGTGGAGTACCACAGCGGGAAGTACAGCCCGACCGCGATGACGACCGGCACGACCGCGAAGTAGCCGACCAGAAGCAGCGTCTCCGCGGCGTCGGCGACGTACGACCCGGTCCCCGAGGCGCGGACGTACCCCAGCGCAAGGTGAGCGACGACCAGCGCGCCGAACCCGCCGCCGACCAGCCACCGCGTCAGATCGAAGTACTGGCTCACCGGCGCGAGACCGCCGGGTTCGAACATGTCGACCATCATCGCGCTGAACGTGTGGAACGTCTCCGGGAAGAAGAATATCGGCACGGCCATGACTGCCCCGCCCCGGACCAGCGCCGCCAGCACGCGCTGGAACTCGCTCTGCAGGTGGTCGGTCCCGAAGGTGACGTCCATCGCATGCAGGTCGCCGTGGCCGCCCTTGGCGACCGCGACGCCGATCGCAAGCGTCAACCCGGCGATCGGAGCCACGAACAACAGCGCGATGAACCCGGCGATGGCAGTCAGGTACAGTCCCAGGTACCGAGCCTGAAAGGTAACCGTCCGTCGCCGGAGGTTGTTGAAGTGCTCGAATCCGCCGTGAGGGAGGTTCAGCGCGACCATCCCGAAGAGGTAGACGATCGCCTGCATGCGAAACGACAGTTCGAAGCCGACGACCGTCGCCACGGCGAACACGACGGTCAGTGCGAGCAGTGCCACGCGCGAGACCGCCAGCGTCGTCCCGCCCGGTACCTCGGGGACGAGCTTCGGTACTGTCAGTCGGTGGGCGTGTTCGGACATACCAGTAGATAATGCCGGTTTCGGTATCAAAGCCGGACCAAACACGTTGGGCGGGACGATCCCGTAGCTGTTTTCACCCGTGGTCACGAACGTCGTTCAATATGGGGATCCGGCAACTGCGCTGTCCCGAATGTGGCGCCGACGCGAGCATGGGTCTGCCCCGGGACTCGACCGTCCACGGGATCTCGGCGGACGAATCGGCCGAGCCCGAGGCCAGCGACCGCAAGGTCAGGCCCATCGCGTGCCCGAACGGCCACGAGTTCTACGTCACGTTTTCGTTTTGATCACGTCTGTACCGCCGGGTGTAGCGTTCACATCCGTGACGCGTCGGTATGAGTCAGCGTGGGGCGTACGCGATCGAGGACAACTGATAGGGATTCGCGTCGAAACCCATCGATTCCTCTCGGGAAATCGATATCCATCACCCGACCGGAGGTGATATTCTTCCGATCGGCGACGCGAATCACTATGATACCGGTAGCTGGACGTTCGTAACGATGTTCGGCACATCGTCGTGATCAATTCGAAATGGTATGGCCACCAGTGTGATGAGCGAGGGTTCGGAAGTCGCGCCCCGTGGATCTCCCGGCAGGCAGTCGTGGCGGCAAAGCGGTACAACGGTCGCGGTGATGGGGGCAGTGGTGTCCCGACGGACGCGCTCGAAAAGTGAGAGCCTTCAAATGCCTCCGCCCCTGACTGGATGGCAATGAACGGCAACAGTTTCGGTCGGCTCTTCCAGGTGACGACCTACGGGGAGAGTCACGGCGAGGCGATGGGGTGTACCGTCTCGGGCGTGCCGGCGGGCGTCCAGCTCGACGAGGAGGACATCCAGGAAGACCTCGACCGGCGCAAGCCCGGCCAGTCGATGATCACGACCTCCCGCGACGAGCCCGACGCGGTCTCGATCAAGTCCGGTCTCCAGGACGGTTACACGACCGGGACGCCGATCGGGATGGTCATCCAGAACAAGGACGCCCGCTCGGGCAAGTACGAACCGTTCGTCACCGCACCACGACCCAGCCACGGCGACTTCACCTACTCGGCGAAGTTCGGTACCAGAAACTGGGGTGGCGGTGGACGGTCGTCGGCCCGGGAGACGGTCAACTGGGTCGCCGCCGGCGCGATCGCAAAGCAGGTACTCGAACAATCGGAGTACGACGTCCGGATCAAGGCACACGTCTGCCAGCTTGGCGATATCGAGGCCCCCGACGTGAGTTTCGAGGAGATCCTCGAACACAGCGAGGACAACGAGGTGCGGTGTGCCGACCCCGAGACGGCCGAGCAGATGCGCGCGCTGGCAGACCAGCACCAGGGAGAAGGCGACTCCATCGGTGGGGCGATCTACTTCGAGATGCGCGGCGTCCCGCGGGGACTGGGCGCGCCGCGGTTCGACAGCTTCCCCTCGCGGATGGCCCAGCTGCTGTACTCGATCCCCGCGGTCAACGACTTCGAGTACGGGATCGGTCGCGAGGCGCGGACGACCGCCGGCAGCGAGTACAACGAGGACTGGGAATTCGATTCGAACGGTGATCCGACGCCCGTCGGCAACGACCACGGCGGGATCCAGGGCGGGATCACGACCGGCGACCCGATCTACGGCGAGGTGACCTGGCACCCGCCGGTCTCGATTCCAAAGAAGCAGGAGACCGTCGACTGGGAGACCGGCGAGCGCAAGGAAATCCAGGTCGTCGGTCGCCACGACCCGACCCTGCCGCCGCGAGCCGTCCCGGTCGTCGAGTCACTGCTGTACGCGACGGTGCTGGACTTCATGTTGCTAGGCGGGCGGATCAATCCCGATCGACTGGACGATCGGGTCGGCGAGTACGACACCGACTATCACCCCTCCAGCCCGGTCAACGACCCCGAGGACGCCGACACCCACGCCGAAACCGTCGACGAGGAGTAGTCTCAAATCAACCGCGGGTAGTTCACGATCAGTTCGGCCGTCGTCGAGGTCGTCTCCCCGTCGTCGTATTCGATCGTGAGCGTGACGCTGTAGGTACCGGCATCCGGGAACGTCCGCGAGACGGTCTCGCCCGTCTCGGTCGTGTCGTCGAGCTCCCACGTGTAGCTCGTGACATCCCCATCCAGGTACGTAGAGTCCACCGCCGAGAAGTCGACTGTCGTCTCCTCGCTCTTGTTCGCAGTGATCGTCGGCGTTACGTTGGGCGGTTCCTGTGGACGGCTGCACTCCGACCGAGCGGTGTTGACGGTTTCGAACCCTCGTATCGACCCATTGGGCATGTCGATACAGGAGTCACGGATCTCAGATCCGTCGCGGTTATCCGCATAGAAGCCCCGGCCGGATCCGGTGAAACTACAGTTCTCGAACAGGACGGAGTCGTCGGGACCCGATGAAGAGGCTGCGTTGACTGTGAGCGTCTCCTCGCCGTCGTTGCGGACGACACAGTCGTAGAACTCCGCGCTTCCGTGGGTAGCGTAATCCGGGAACGTGATCACCCCGCGGCCGCTCTGTTTGGTCCACTCGATCTCGATGTCGCGAAAGACTGCCCCGGTGTACCTGTCGCCCTCGACACGGATGGCGTCAGTCGAGTTGCGGCTTCCGTCGACTCTGACGTAACAGCCGGTCGCGCTGGAGACTTTCGAGGGGTGATCGCCCGCACCGAAGCGGATGTTGGCGTTCTGGTTGTTGACGAACTCCCCGCCCTCGATGGTCAACACGCCCGTCGGAGCGGTCGCGCGGGTCGCCGCGGAGTTGCGCTCGTGGATCACCGGGTCGCGGAGGATTATCTCACCCACGTGGGATGGACCGCACCTGAGGAAGGACACACCCTGAGGGTACTCGACCTGGACAGCGGGTTCGTCGAGGCCGGCGTAGATGCCGTCGATGACGAAGACGCCGTCGCGTTCGGTCACTTCGGCAGTCAGCGAGTAGCTGACACCGGAATCGTCGGGCGTCCGACCGACCCATTCGACGTTCTTCATGACGGAGCCGTCACTGGTCGTCAACCACAGCGACAGCTGTGAGATATCGTCACTGCGCTCGTCGAAGCTGAGGTTCTCGATCAGATGCGGACCGGACCCGACAGCCTTGAGCCACTTCAGCTTCGAACCCGCGGTCGGCTTGATCGTGACGTCGCGCCTGGTTGCCCCTAGCCCGCGAAGCCCGAACTCGGACACGTCGCTGCCGATGTGTTCGCTGTCGACCAGATACTCTCCGGGTGGCAGCTCGACGAGCACGTTCGACTCGTAAACCTCCCTGAACGCCTCGTCGATCGGTTCCATCCCGGTATTGTCGAATCCCAGGTCCGTGACACCGTTCAGCACGCGATCGAAGCTGAGTCCGTGATACGTCTCCGCCGTCGACGCTGTCGGCGGCAGGCCGGAGTACGCGAAGGCCGTACCGTCACCCGTCTGGTGTGACTGCCCGGTGTATGCCACCGGGTCCATGATCGGAGACTCGATACGACACGACCGGAGCGTGTCACTTCTGGGACCGACGACACTATCGGCGGCGTCGACCGCAAGATCGATACACTGCCAATCGGGGAGTGCCAGAACTCGCTCGTCGGTATCGAACACCACGCGGGTCCGCTCTTTTCCACTCCCGACCAGGGTGATTCCTGCCTTCTCGACAGTGGCGTAAGGCCCGTAGGGTCCCTCCCGGACTGTCGTCGGGCTCATCGAGTAATCGCCGTCACCGAGTTCGATCATATCACCTTCCGCCGCGTCGCTGTAGGCCTCCGAGAGCTGTTCGTACTCCCCGTCGTCCTCGTCTGTCCTGGTGCGCAGATTCACACCCCGCTCCGACGGCTGCACGTCGGCATCCGGATCACCCTCCGTACGTCGCGCGCCGTCGGTAGAACATCCTGCGACTGCGAGGGCACTACCGGCAACGAGTAGATAACGCCGTCGGGAAATCTCCATGGTCGTTCCATGCTCCTGACCCAGAAAAAGACTTGTTTTATTTTACTGTTCTTACCCGATTTCAGCGTCGTATGACCCCTCTACTCCCATATTAGGACGTCCGTACGATGCCGTTCTGAAGCGTACGGCTGCAGTAGCAAGACGGTAACTACACGAATACCCTCCCAGCGGGTAGACAATGAGGCGGCTGGCTCATATCAGCGACCGTACGGCGGAACTGGTCGGACTCGTCGGGTCCGTCAGTTTGACCGCCGGGCTCCTGATCGCCCACACGACACCGGCGACTGCCTACGAACTATCGATTTACGCGTCGACGCCGTTGACAGTCTGGATCAGTATCGCGGTCGCGTTCCTGGCCGCGGCCGTGATCGCTTTTTCGACGACCAGTGGGCTCCACCGCCGGTTCGGACTGTTCCTCGGCGGGACGGCCAGCTTTTCGGTCATCGCACTCCCGGTGATGCGTGGATACTTCTACCACGGGATCCACGACTCGATCACTCACGTCGGTGTAACCAGGGCGATCACGGACGGGTCGATGATGCCCTACGATACGATCTACCCCGGTATCCACACCGTCTCGGCATTTATCTCGGGCGTGTCCGGCCTCTCGGTGTGGCAGGCGACACTGCTGGTCCCGCTGGGCGTCGCACTTGTATTCTACCTGTTCGTCCCGCTGCTCGTCCGAGCGTTAGTCGGCGGTGAACTGGCACTGACCGTCGGGGCGTTCACCGCGTTTCTGCTCGTCCCGCTGCACCAGCTAGCGACGACGATGCATCCCCATCCCAGCAGCCAGGCGATACTGTTCGTGCCGACCGTGCTCTTTCTCGTGATCGGCTATCTCCGATCGCCGGACAGGGGCTGGATGGGTTTCTCGGCGCTGAGTGGCATCGTCCTGCTCACGGTCGTCGGCGTGATCCTCTATCATCCCCAGCAGGCACTGAACGTCATCTTGCTGTTCGTGGCGATAGGGGGCGTGCGACTGCTCACCGCAGCATCCGAGCGGACACACCGATCGCTGCTCCCTGTCACGCTCGTCTCGATCGTCGCCTTCGGTGCGTGGGTCGGCCAGTCCGCAGCCGCATTCACCGTCGCTCGCGGAGCCGTCGATTCACTGGTCGAGTACGCCACCGGCACAGGACCACAAGCGGGCTCCGCCATCGGCACTCAGTCGGCGTCGCTTACGGCTATCGGCTCAAGCGTCGTCGAGATCTACCTGAAGCTGTTCCTCGTGAGCACACTATTCATCGTCGCGGCGGGCCTGCTGGTCGTCGCGGTGCTCCTCGGGCGAGGCTCTCGATCGAACGACACCGATCGACAGGTGCTGTACTACGCCGCCGGGCTGGTGGCGATGCTTCCGGTGTTCGGCGTCTACTTCTTCGGTAACGTCGGGCAGTACTACTTCCGGCAGGCCGGGTTTATGATGCTCCTCGTGAGCGTCCTCGGCGCGGTCGCGATCACCTACGGGATGGTGTCGGTCTCGGAGACGCGATTTCGGCCGGCGCTCGTCCCTGCGGTCGTCTCCGTGCTACTCGTGCTCTTCCTACTCTCCTCGCTGATATTTTTCAACTCCCCGTACATCCACAGGGCGAACCAACACGTGACGGACGCCCGCGTGGACGGCTACGAGACGGCCTTCGAGATGGCTGGCGACTCGGCGATCATCAACGGAATCGTCCAGGAGCCCCAGCGATACTACGACGGCGTCGTCTCGCTGGAAAACAACGGTCTGCGTGACGGGACCGTCAACAGCACGGAGATACGAAACCTGCGAGACAGACCAGCTGACGACTGGTATCTGGTCGTCTCACAGAACACGTACGAGCGGGAGCTCACAGCCTACCGCGAACATCGGTTCACACGGAGCGACTTCGCGACGCTCGACCGCCAGCCCGCGGCGAACCAGGTCTTCACCAACGGCGACACGCAGCTGTACTTCGTTCGCTGACGGGTCGCTACCCACTGTCACTCCGGAACGTATCCAAGCGCTCTGAGTCGGTCATCCACGCGTCCCTCGTCGAGGCGCTCGAAGCCGATGGAGTCGTCTGTCGTGACCGTAGCGTCGGTGGCTCCCGACGCCAAGCCGCTCGCCGAGCAGTTCGCCGTGATTCGCGCTGATGACGCTCTTGCCGCCGACGGACTCGACGATCTGCATCGCGTGATCCAGGGCGATATCGACGTTCTCGTCGTAGACTGTCTTGAGTTCCTTCGCGGGAGATACGGCCCTCGATGACGGATCCGAACCAGCTACGCCCGGTCAGTTTCGTGTCTTTGCCTTCGACACATTGATACTTGTTGTAACCGTCGTTGAGCTTCAGTATTCGTTCGTTACCCGCTGTTGCATCGAAGCACACTCACGGCTAGAAAGCGAGAGATGGCGCTGCAGTGCCGGAAAGACCAGCATAACAATGGTCTGCACGGCAGAGAGTTGGGTACAGTCAGTCGGAGGACGGTCCCGGCGACCGTCGGTGTCCGTCCCGGCGCCTCGGATCCAGCATGGCAACTATGAGAAACGCACTGCACCGAATTCGAAGTGTCGATCCCACGATTCCAGCAGACATCGTCGGTACCGTACTGCTATTAGTTGTTCTCGACGCGCTCGTCTTTAGGACGACAGCGGCGGCGCAGTACCCTCGCACAGCTATCGGAGTTGCCGTCGTCCTGTTCGTACCCGGCTATCTGGTGCTGGCCAGCGTTTACCCCCGCCAACGGGCCATGGCCGATCTGAACGACCCGGTCCGGTCAAAACAGTCGGCGGGACAGTTCTACCGGATCGCACACGGGAACGCGCCGTCATGGTGGGAGCGGGTTTACCTGTCTGTCGGGTTGAGTGTCGCCATCGTGCCACTGCTTGGATTGCTCGTCACTCCGATCACCGGATCGCTCTCGGCCGATTCAGTCCTGCTGGCACTGAACGTGTTCGTCTTGCTGGGATCTGTCACGGCGCTGGTTCGCCGGAACATGGTGCCCGTCAGCGACAGGCTCAGCGTCCCGTTCAGCGAAGTGGCCTCGACAGTCAGCGGCCTGCTGGACGGGGAGAGTTACGCCGACCGCGCGCTCTCGACGCTGTTCGTTCTCGCGATCGTCGTGATGGCCGCTACCATGGGATACGTCGTGTTCGCGCCCGGGCAGGGGGAAACCTACACCAGCACCGCGCTATTGACCGAGACGCAGGACGGTGACTTCGTTGCCTCCGGCTACCCCGACACGGTCGATCCGGAGACCGGCGAGCAGCTCGCCCTCCGTGTCGAGAACAACGAGGGGGCCGAAACGACCTACACGGCCGTCGCCGTGCTCCAGCGCGTCGACACCTCCGACCAGTCTACCTCAATCACGGAGAGCGAGCGGGTCTTCAGCGCCCAGCAGGCCGTCGCTCCCGGCGAAACGTGGACTGCCGAACACCGCGTCCAGCCGACGATGACTGGCGAGGACCTCAGACTTCGGTACTTCGTCTATCGCGGCGAACCGCCGGCTGAGGTGACCGAAGAAACAGCCTACCGGACCCTCTCGCTGTGGCTGTCAGTCTCGGCTGAATCTTGAACTGTCGACTGACCCGCTTCGTCGAGCACGTGGTCGACGACGGCCCGGAGCCGCGCCGTGTCGACGGTGACGTCTTTGTTGATCGGGCGCTGTGTGTAGCTCTCGTGGACCGACTCACAGACTAGACACTCATAATCCAGTCCTAGTTCGTTTGCGAGCACGAAATAGCTCTCGTCGATGCCGTCTTCCGCGAACAGTTCGACCAGCGCCGTCCCCTCTGTACAGAACATCAGATTGACGAACGCGAGGCCGTGGAGACCGACGACGATCTCCGCTCCCGCGAACAGCGCCACCTGTTCGGCCAGCGATAGCCGACCGGGCTCGTACCACTCGAATCCCATCGGTTCCAGTAGCTCCATGACCGCCTTTTCGTTCCGGACCCGGCGTCTGCTTGCATCGGCTCGCGAGACGTACACCCGGTCTGCGAACTCCCGGTCCACTGACGGGCTGCTCTCGACGATCCGCCGCCCGGCCCACCCGACCTCGGAGGCGAAACCCGAACTCGGGTTCCCCTCGAGCCTGATCGGGTGTGGCGCGATTGCCAGACGATCTACGGCCGTGATCTCCGCGCCGTGTTCGATCCACTCCTCAGGCCGGTACCCCATCCACGTCAGCGACTGGCGCTGGAACTCTCTCAGCGGGGAATTCGTGATCAACACGGGCTCCTCCCCGGTAGCAGCACAGTACTCTTCGAACCACCTGAGCTTCGGCAGCGTCTCGTGGAACCAGCCGTAGCGATACGATCCCCGTTCGTCGTTCAGCAGGAACGCCGTCTCCAGGTGTCGAGACGGTTCGTCGCTACCGAGGCGGTCTTTCAACACCCTGATCAGTGGGACGTCCCGCTTGAGGAACTTCTCCTGATGGAGGAAAAAGGCCGTGTCGACGCCGAGCCAGGACGGCAGGAGGTACCCTTCTGGCAGTCGGGAGACAGGATAGGTCCCGACGACCTCGGCGTCCTCGTAGACGTAGACGGCGTTCTCGGGACCAGTGATGGTCCCCTCGAAGTTCGCCAGTTGGCGCGGTGCTCCCTCGCGAAAGAACCCGTCGTAAGATACGTCGAGGGCGGGCTTTTCCGGGAGCCAGACGATCTCGTCTGCCCGGTTTCGCGGGTCGATCACGAGCGGCGGCCACAGCGCGACGGGCAGCCGCTGTCTGAGGAACCGCGGCGCACGTCGGGCGGTCGCACCCGGGCCGCTGGATCGCACTTGGTCACGGACGGACGCCAGAACATTCGATAGAGACATTTCGATGGAGACGAGGAACCGCGAGCATGTCGTTATACCCTCGTTACTGTCGGGTACAGCCTCTCGCCGGGTGATCGAAACGCTGGCTCGCCCCTTGCGCCGTAGTGGCGACATAACAATGGGTCACGCTTGCCCGTGAGTAAACAATGGGCAAGGTCGGTCGAGGCGTCTCGTTTGTCTTCATCGGCCAGGTGTTCAGGATGGGGGCAAAGGGCGCGCTCATCCTGATTCTGACGCGGTTTCTGCTCACCCCCAACGAGTACGGACAGCTGTTTCTCGCCCTCGCGGTGCTCGGCTTCGCGCTGATGTTCGCCAGTCTCGGCCTCGGGAAGGCCGGGGGCAAGTATGTCACCGAGTATCAGGAGACAAATCCGGGTCTCATACCGGAGGTCATCCGAAGCACGTACTTCTACCGTCTTCTCGCCACGGTGACTGTCGCCGCCGTAATCGCCGTGTTCCACGGCCAGATCGCGACCCTGGTCGGCGACCCGGCGATCGGTCCGCTGCTGTTGATCGGGGTCGGCTACATCGTATTGAAGTCTATCTCGGGTGTGACCTCGATGTTCTTTCAGGGGTTCAACCGGATGGACCTCCACGCCGGCATGGGCATCGTCTCGAACGTCGTGCTGGTAATCACCGTCCCGGCGTTTATCCTCCTCGGGTTCGGGCTGGAGGGCGCGATGCTGGGTTATGCGATCAGTTCGGGAATCGGTGCAGTCGTCGGGACTGGCGTCATCTACGTCTACTTCTACGAGGACGACACCGTCAGAGGGACGGTCACATCGGCGGTCTCGAAGCGCGTGTTGCGCTACAGCGTCCCGCTGACGTTCACGATGGGTGCGAGCGTTCTCAGCAGCCGGATCGACACCGTACTGCTCGGGATCTTTCGGGGGTCGACAGCCGTCGGATTCTACATCCTCGGCAAGCAGCTGGTGGATTTCCTGATCGCGCCCGCCCACTCGTTGGGCTTCGGCATCTCACCGACGTTCGGCGAGCAGAAGGCAAGCGACGATCTCGCGGACGCGGCCCGACTCTACGAGCAGTCGTTCCGGTATCTCGTCGCGCTGTATTTGCCGGCTGCTGCCGGGGTCGTGCTGGTCGCTCACCCGACGGTCACGCTGATCTTCGGCCAGGATTACTCCGGTGCTGTTCCCGTCCTACAGATATTCAGCCTCTTCGTGGTCGTGCGCGCGCTGGACTCGATCACTAGCGATGCGCTAGATTTCCTCGGTCGGGCCCGCTCGCGGGCTATCGCGAAGGGCGCGCTGGCGCTGAGCAATTTCGCGCTCAACCTGATTTTCATCCCGATGTTCGGGGTGGTCGGGGCCACCGTCGCCACTGTCATCACCGACAGCATCTACGTCTCTATCGAGCTATACATTATCCGTACCGAACTCCCGATTGACTTCCGCGGCCTCGCACACACGGGGGCCGTCGTCGTCGCGATCACGGCCGGGATGGCACTGGTGGTATATCCGCTGGTCGAGTTCGCGAACTCGATCCCGACGCTTTTCACCGTCGTCGCCGTCGGCGGCGCTGTCTGGCTCGTGTTGACGATGGTGACGGGCGTGGTCGACCTCCGCAGCCTCAAGTCGACCTTGACGTGACTTTGACGGGCCGGTTCGGGGCCGTCCCGTCGACCGCAGCGTACAACTCCTCGAGCCGATCCGCGGCCGCCTCCCAGGAGTAGTCCGCGACGGCGACCGCCCGGTTGGTGTGGCCCATGCGCT
>JBMCBU010000017.1:0-16775 GCA_048623335.1 Halapricum sp. | reverse complement strand
TCAGACAGCTGTTGCAGGGTATCGGCGATCACTGTTCTCGAGCGATCGATCCGGCGCGGTCGCCGATCGGAAACAGGCACAGTCGTCTGTGTGAGATCCCATCCGTCCTTTCGGTGGACGCGTCACTTCCGGTGTCTGTACATCCGTGCTGCGAGTGAGCCGAGCAACGACGCCCGTTCGATATCGTACAGCGGTGTCAGTTTCGGGCCGAATTTCGACTTGTAGCGATTGATGCGGGGGGTGTTCGCACCGACGAGGTCGTACGTCGTGCGGTCGCGTTCGCGCCCGGCGCACAGCACTTCCCAGTCCAGCACGTCGTTGATCGGGAAGCCACTATCTACGTCGGGTTTGACACCACCCTGCCAGCGGGCGATGGTGTCGCCGAACTCGACGGCCAGGATGCCGCCGACGAACGATCCGTCGACGCGGCAGGTGAAGGGACGAATCGTTCCATCGGGTGTTTGCTCGTACAGCTCCCGGACGAACGAGGCTGTCACGTCGAAAGGAACGTCCTGGGCCGCATAGCGCGAGCGGACCTGCTCGACGATCCGGTCGATCGCCTCCGGGCCTCGTTCGTCGACGTCGTAGTCGGTCGCCGCGGCATCTCTGATGTTCGTGCGGGCGTCCCGACTGAACCGGTCGAGGAGGGCCGACTCCGGGCCGGTGATGTCGACGTGGTACGTATAGATCGGAGCCACTTTGCAGTCGTTCCAGGTGAACGGGCGGACGTCCGGGTATTCCGGCGTGGTCCGGACGTGGACGTAGTTCGGACCGATGCGCTCGTCGATCCACTCGAGGACACCCTCGATGAACGCCCGCTGGCGTCGCTCGGTCTTTCGCCGTGTGAGTTTGTCCATGTTGAGCAGCCCGGGACCGAGATAGACGATCCGGAGCCCCGGCGGCGGGGAGAAGACTGCTGTTATCGGCCCGTAGCGTCGTTCGAATACCGGAAACAGGCCGACGGGTTCCTGGCCCTTGTATCCGATCAGCCGGTGGACCGTGCTGTCGGCGTGTCTCGCGATGACCGACAGTGCTTCCCACTGGTGCATCGCGTCGGTGTAGCGTGCGCGCTCGACGAGGGTGTTCCACTCTGCGGGCGTCGTTGCCTCCGCGCTCGAGATGTCGATGGTCATTCTATGTAGCCCAGATCCGTCAGGCGATGCTCGACGGTCGCGTCGTCGGTCGTGGTCCGCGTGGTCCGCTGTGGGTCGGGATACTCCTGCCGACCGGCTCCCTCGACGATCTGTAACACCGTCCCGTCCATCCGTCGGTCGGCGGGGACACCGAACGTCGCGAGAACGGTCGGCGCGATGTCGAGCAGCGTCGCCCCTTCGAGAGACTGGGTCGCGTCGATCGCCTCGCCTCGGGCGGCGACGAGACCATCCATCTTGTGGTTCCAGGGTTCGGTCGGTCGGCCGAACACCGAGCCCCGGATCTCCGCCGACAGGAAGTGCTCGAAGCCCGCCGGAACGAGGACGATGTCTACCGCCCGCTCGGTCCGTGGCCCCTCGAACACCGCTTCGCGTGGCAGCACAGCCTCGAACAGGGGGGCCCCGTCGGGGGACTCGACCTCGCGGAACGCCTCGATCAACCCGGACCGGACGGCCTCGTATTCGGCCGGTGGGACCACGCCGTCCGGTTCGCGCCCGGCGAGGTTGAGACGGATCCCACACTCGGTTCTGGAGCGCATGTACGCGACCGAGTTCGGGAAGTCGACCCGCTCGGTGGCGGATCTGATCACGCTCGTCGGGACCGCGCGAGCAACCGTCTCCGCGAGGCCGACGCGTTCGAGAGCGTGGCCGATCCGCTGGCTCGTCACCCCGAGGCGAGCGGCCGTACTGACCGTGGCCTCCAGTGCTCTGTCCCGCACCGCCGCCACCTGTCGAGTCGCCTGCTCCCGGCGCGGCAGGTCCGTCGCGTCCCCGGCTGTTTTCAGCTCGCCGTCGCGCACCGTCGACCAGGCCGGCATCCCCTCGCCGCCTGCAACGGTCCGAACGTCCCCGCGCCCGGCGAGGAAATCGTTGGCGCGGAACTCGACGCCCGCGAGCGGTCCCATCCCGTGGTCGCTGACGACGAAGACGTTGTCCGGATCGCAGGCGTCCAGTACCCGCGCTATCTCGGTGTCGACCGCACGGTAGATCGCCTCGATGGTCTCCCAGTCGTCCGGCCGGTCGTGAAAGACCGTGTCCGTCGCCTGGAACTGCAGGAAGCCGAAGTCCGGATCGAACCGATCGGCGAGGTAGCGAAACGCCGCGCCCCGAGAGGAGACGGCGGCCGTGTATCCGCTCCGGTCGGGATAGATCCGATAGGAACCGATCGCCTCTTTTAGTTCCTCGAAGAGATCGACAGGATGACACGTCGGTGATTCCGGAGCCATGTATCCGGGAACCAGCGCGCCGTCGAACGCTCTCGGTGGGTGTGTCACCGGGACGTTCACCACGACGCTACGGAAACCGTGACGGTCGAGCAACTCCCAGATCGGCCGTTCCCGGCAGTGGGTGGCGTTGACGACGTCCCACTCGTATCCATCGAAGGACAGGAAGTCGAAGATCCCGTGTTTGCCAGGGTTCATCCCCGTATAGAGGGTTGGCCACGCGCTGGGTGTCCAGGGAGGCACCTGTGATCTCAGGGGGGCGTCGACACCACTCTCCAGTACCGAGCGAAGCGTCGGAATCGCGCCCTCGGGGAGTCGATCGAGAACGCTGTGACACGCGGCGTCGAGCCCAAAGACGACCGTCCGAACGCCGCCGTCACGACTGTCCATGGCCAACAGACGGCTGCACGCGGCTATTGTTATGACTTCGCTTATCGAAAATGATACGAAAACAACAGAACCGGTCTACGTGTAACGACTGTATACTAATACGCGGATACGGCTTGCATGTCACCATGGCAGACAGGCAAATCGATTCGGTGACCAGACGAACCGTTCTCGGCGCGACCGGCGCACTGATGGCCGCCGGGACTGTCGTCGGAGCGGGACGGGTCGGCGGCGCAGCGGGGACGTTCGTTCTCGAACAAGACGGGACGTGTTTCCCGATCACGCCGCTGACCGGGAGCGAACCGGTCGAAGACATGTACGACTGGCGAAAACACGAGACCTACTACAGCTCCGCCGGCACGACGGACCTCCAGCGAGGGGATACGAGCGTTCTCTTTCTGTATCAGGATCCCCAGGAGGAGTACTATCTCGTCGTCGTCCACGACCGCTATGACCCGGATCAGGACGGAACCGGGAGTCGCCACGACGGCGGTTCGGCCACCTTTCGGTTCAGTGGCCTCGAATCCGGTAGCTGGGTCGTCACCGACGACCTGTATTCGAGTCCCGAGAACTACGACCGGTGGGCGCTCGATCAGGACCCCCAGCAGATCGACTGGACATGGGCCGACTCCCGGACTGACGGTGGCGTCTACGGGCCGCTCGGCGAATCCTTCGAGGTGACGATCGATCCCGCGTTCAACGAGGCGGCCGAGCTGTTCGAGCAGTACTACGAGGGCCGGATCACCGACTGGCAGGTGCTCTCGGGAGATCGATCGGATCCCGATCGGACCTCGATAGCGATGGACGAGCCGATACGGATCCGCGCGGGTCGCTGTGAGGGCGAATCACGGTCGGGCCGACTCGAGGTCCGGATCCCGCAGGGACGCGTCAACCCACGCAGTCGCGGGCTGCTCGCGGTCGACCTCTACTCGACCGACACGCATCCGGTCGAGGACCTCAACCCCGGAACAATCCGCACGCAGTCTAAGGGTGTCCGCCCCGTCAAGATACGCCGTCAGTCGGACCGAGACGGGGTCGTCCGGCTGTTCTTCCGGCTGGCGGACGTCGACCTCTCCGGCGAGGAAACCGCGACGATCCGGCTCGAAGCCGAGACCGCTTCCGGCGACCGCGGGACCGGATCGGCGACCGTCCGGCTGGTTCCTCAGCCCCAACAGGGACAGAACGAAGCCGACAGGAATCGGCCGGACCGTGGCGAAGACGCTGGCGATGACACCGAGGACGACGAGAACGAAAAGCGCGGACCGCCGGACAACGCAAGTGCGAACGGTCGAAACGGCAACGACGACCGCGGGGGCCCACCCCGAGGAGCCGGCCCACGCAGTCCCTGATGGTGGTTGTCGTATGTCCACACGAACTCGACCGCGGGATGGTTCAGCCCCACCGATGCTGCGGACCGCTGGAACTGTCTGCGGTTGCGGGGGCCACGACACCGTCGCCGGAGTCTCCAACTCGACTTCCATCACCGGCTGTACTCGCGTGAGTGCTGTCGCCACCCCGAGGCGGCGAGTGTCCGCAGCACGTGACAGCCAGCAGCCTCACACACGGCCGATATCACGGTACTAGATCTATGGAACTCAAACGAGTTACGCTGGAGGAGTGGGGGCAACTGCTTCCGTCGTCCGGGTTCGAGGTGTTTCACACTCCGGAAGCGCTATCAGTTCTCGATGCCCACACGAGCGGGGACTTGCAGTTGCTCGGCGGCTTCAAGGGCGACTCCCCGGTCGCCCTGTTGCCGGTGTTCGTCCGCGATCTGTCGGTCGGTCGAGTCATCTTCTCTCCGCCGCCGGGGATGGGCGTGCCGCGTCTCGGGCCGATCGTCATGCCCAACAGCCCAAAGCAGAGCAAGCAGGAAGCGGTCACACACGCGTTCGTCGAGGGCGTGATCGAGGAACTCGACGCGAACGACCCACTGACGCTGCTCAGAATGCAGTGTAGCCTCTCGTTCGCCGATCCCCGTCCCTTCGACTGGGAGGACTTCCGCGTGGAACCTGCGTTCACCTACCTCGTCGACGTCGACAAGCCGGACCTCGAGACGGTTCTCGAGTCGTTCAGCCGGAGCCGCCGCAGAGAGTTTCGGCGGGTGGCCGAGACGGAACTCACGGTGACACGAGAGTGTGTGGATAGTGCGGAACGGATCGTCGAGCACGTCGGCAAGCGGTACGACGAGCGCGACGACATCGGACAGGTCGCGTGGCCGTACGTCCGGGACCTGCTCGATGCGCTTCCGGATCGTTCGAGGGTCTATGTCGCCCGGGACCCCGCAGGAGAGTACCTCAGTGGCATCGTCACGCTCGTTTCGGACGACAGGGTGTACTTCTGGCAGGGCGGCGTCAGCGAGAGCTACGAAACAGCCGACGACGGTGACGGCATCACCGTCAGCGTGAACTCGTTGCTCCACCGGACGATCATCGAGGACGTCCTGGCGGACCCGGAGTTCTCGAACGTCGACTACTACGACCTGGTCGGTGCGAACACCCGCCGACTGTGCGCGTACAAATCGAAGTTCGGCGGGCGGCTATCCCCGTACTACGTCATCGAATCGTCGGGGATGAGTACGACACTCGCGAAAGCGGGCTACCAGTTTCTGACTCGACACCGGTAGCTACCGAGAGGACGTCACCGGTAACTGTCGGGGCTGCTGTCGCGGGTTCTGACCGCTGACACGGAGGTGCTCTGCGAGCGCGTAGGCCATCCAGGCCTGACACCACCGCATCAGGGTGATCCGCTGCGTGTAGAACCGATGCTTTCGGAAGTAGTACCGCCCATCACCGACGTAGAGGTTGTCGAGGACCCACTGGATGACGGTCCGCGCGCTGTCGAATTCCCTGGCGTAGGTGAACACGAGGATGCCCTGGGTGGCCGCGTGGATGTCTCGCGGGTACGCAGCGGACTCGTCGAAGCGCGGTGCGCCGTCGGCTTCGAACAGTGATCGATAGAACGATAGCGCCCGATCGAGCGTCTCCGTGTAACGAGAGCCGTCTCCGACCTCGGCGTACCGCTGGAAAGACTCGATAACGAATCCGTTGTGATGGGAGTCCATCGAGAGGTGGGACGCATCGGGTGGATCACGATAGTACCACCCACCGCTGTCGGTCTGCAGTCCAGCGATGTGATCTAGCAGGGCTGTCGCCCGATCGAGATGCGTCTCCTCGCCGACGGACACGTAGAGGTCCAAAAGTAGACGGGCACCGAGTGCACCGGCGTTGATGGTGTAGTGGTCGCCGTGGTTCATGTGATAGTCGATGACTGCGCCGTCTTCGACCTCGCGGTAGTTGAGGTCCTCGACGACGAAGCGGGCAGCACTGCGAGCCGCCTGTCGATAGCGACCCCCGATGTCAGCGTTCGAAAGCAGTGCCCGAACGGCGTAGGACGTCGATACCACGTCCGGATCGGTTGGGTCCCCGATTCGTCCGTTGAGATGTTGCAGTCGGTGCTGGTGTCCGCCGCAGAACCCGCTGTAGCCGGGACACTGGTTGTCGAGTAGCCACTCCAGCAGACGGATCGTTTCCGCTCGCGCGTCGATATCCGTGTGCTCGCTCGACTCGCTGGTGAGCTGGTAGCACGTTCGGTTGGCCATCGCGAACAGGGCCGTGCCCTTGAAGTTGCGGCGCTGTTCGACCAGGAGCAGCGGCCTGAGGTTGATCGGCGGTCGCTTGACGGTCTCCTGGAACGCGATGTTCAGCCACTTGCTCTCGATAGGCAGTGCCTGCAGGAGTCGACTACTCATCCCGTCCCCGTAGTCCCAGCCCGTGTAGTCGTGGCGGTGACTGTACGCCAGCGTCTTCCGAAGTAATGAAACTACGTCTCGGTCTGTGAGATAGTGCCCTGTAGCTGACGCGTTGCGTGCGTCGATTCGAGCGCGCTGCCGTGTCATCTGCGGGGACGCCCCACGAGACGAACTGCGCACGGGAGAACGGCGGTGTGAGTCATGTACGAGACGTCTCGGCCTGCCCCGAATTGGTAATGTTCGTTTACCAGCAGAACGGCTTTGAACAGGCGAGATGTACTAAAAGCGTTGGGATCCCAACCAATTGGTTCTCTGTCGTACGCCAGAAACCTACGGGTGTGAACGTCGAGACATGGTCGACCGGTGGTGGCGAGAGCTCTAGAGATTGCCTACTGGAGCAGCAATGCAGTAATTCACAGCTACAACGGGGGGCAGGTAAACACATGACGGCGAAACGAATCCGGACAATCACGATCGGTGTATCGAATCTGCACGGTTCAGACGCGAGTGGCCCGACTCTGTGGAGGGGATTCGATGAGTAGTATCGGACAGGCGACCAGAGAGGCGCTCGAAGAGGCGACATCGAGTGTAGCCTCCGAGGACGGCGAGGTCGAAGACGAAACAGTGGTCGAGGAACCGACCGAGCCGGCGTCTACTCTCTCCGTCGACGTCATCTTCGAGGTTCTGAAAAACGAGCGCAGGCGGCGAGTGATCCAGTACCTTCACGAGAACGACGGGCCCGCGGAACTCGGGACTGTCGCCGAACACATCGCGGCACTGGAAAACGACAAAGACGAGTCGGCGATCTCCTACGACGAGCGAAAGCGTGTCTACGTCGGTCTGTATCAGTGTCACCTCCCGAAGATGGACGACATGGGGGTCATCGACTTCAACCGGGCGCGCGGCCGGATGGAACTGACCGATCAGGCCCATCACCTCGATCCGTACCTTCAGGGGCCCGTGTCACGCCGTCCGTGGTATCACTACTACGGGGCGGTCGTGCTGGGTGGATTCGGGATGTACGCCGCGGTGCTCACGCAGGTCGCACCGTCGGTACTGACGCCACAGGTGGCACTCGGCGGCGTTCTCGCCGCGATGGCTGTGTGTACGATCGTTCACTCGTTCGACGAAACGTCACGGGACACCCCGGATCTGTCGTTGCGGTCGTGACTGTTGTCGGTGATTCGGAGTTGCGACTCGCACCGTCGCTCAGAGCTGGCCGACGGCGTGGGTCTCGAACACGGGTGCGGGAACGGTCGAGACTGTGGCGTCACAGACGTGAATCCGACCCTCTGAGGTGATGTATACGTTCCAGCCGGTCTCGAACTGTAGCCCGAAAAAGATCCTCGCCTCGTCGGCTTCGGTTTGCCGTTCGAACAGGGTCGAGAGCACGTCGAGTTCGATGTCGTCGTAGAGCGGTGGCAGCTCGGTCGGATCGACACCCTCAGCTTTGGCAACGGCCTCGACGAGCGCCTCGGTGAACGTTCGATCGCTATCCGGATGAAACTCCGTCTCGACGACTGGAGGACATCCCCGATGGAGTGAGAGTTGGGCGTCTCTGACCATGTCCAGTCTTCTCTTGCAGGACACAAAACTCTGTTGTGATAATCTGAGTGAAATAGCTTTCCCCGGTGCGACCGCCCGCCGTCGACGTCACCCTTGGTGTCGGTCGAAGTGTCCCTGGAGCCAGACCTCGAGGGTCGTGAGCGCGCTGATCGCGTTCATGTCGGCTCCATCGCCCAGTTGTTCCTGGTGGGAGGCGACCGCGTCGCCGTCGATAAACGGCCGTTCACCCACGGCTTCGAGGAGCTCGTCGATCTTCGTCCGGAACCCCTCGTGGGTGTTGTACCACGTCTCGGTCCTGCTGCTCGCGTTCCCGTAGGTCGGCTTCGACAGCAACTGTGAGATCGCTGTCGCGGCGAAGAACCCGACCACGTGGAGGGGATACGGTGCGGAGGGTTTCAGTCGCGACCGCTCGTAGGGGATCTCCGCGAGATCGGCGTTGAGCGCGCGGATCAGCTTGATCTTCGGCTCGACGAGACCGTAGATGAGTTTCCCGTCCGAGAACGGGAGCGCGCCCATCCGCCAGGGGATGGGGAGTTTCGCGACGTGGGACAGGAACTCCTCGTCGGCGTAGGGGACGCGCGTCCCGACCTGACTCCGCGGGACGGGGTTGCTCGCGTGTGCGAGTCGCCCGTAATAGTTCTGGAAGTGGGCGTCGACCGCGCGCTCTTCGAGCGTCGGTTCGTCGATCCGTCGGGCTTCCTTCCGGAACGAACCCAGCGGATCTACCGGAACGCTCATCAGGTCCTCGACGTCCTCGGCGGCCAGTGTCGCCTCGCTCTGGTACATCGACTGGACGAGCGAGTCGGGATCGGTCAGGTGGTGCCGACAGAGGTGGTGACCGACCAGTGCGCCCTCGTGGCCCTCCATGAGGACATCCGGGTCCCGGTCGTCGATGTTGTAGATTGCCGAGAGGTTGAGCAGCGTATTCCACTTGACCATCCCGTCAGTGACGGCGACGGCCTCCTCCAGGACCGGGACGAACCGCTCGGCTGTCAGCGGAACCGTCTCGTTGGCGATATCGAGCGTCTCGGCAGTCTCCGCGGCGAGTCGAGGATTGATTCCACCACCCGGATTCGCGTCGTACGTGTAGGTCACCAGCGACTCGAACGCCCCGTCCTCGGCGGCGCGGGCGAGTTCGTTCGCGGTCGCCCGGCTGTCTAGCCCGCCCGAGAGCCACAGCCCCACGTCCCCGGTCACCGTCTCCGCCGTCCGCTCGACCGATCCCTGGAACGCGTTCGTCAACTGATGGCGGTACTCGGCGGTCGGCTGCGCCGGCCTGTAGTCGGGCTTCCAGTATCGTCGCTCGTCGATCTCTCCCGCCCGATGTTCGATGATCGTCGCGGGATGGACTGCGTTGACCCCCTCCAGGAGCGTCGTGTCACTCCACATGTGGCCCATGAGCAGGAGGTCGCTGACGCCCTGGGTATCGATCGCCGGGTCGTCCAGGTAGTCCAGGAACGGTGCCAGTCTGGACGCGAAGGCGAACCCTCGCTCGGTCGTATAGAGGGGGATCCGGCTGCCGATCTTGTCGGTCGCGAGGATCACCCTGTCGTCGGCGGCGTCCACACAGGCGATCGTAAACGGTCCGTCGAGCGATCGAAGCGTCGCCTCCGGGGAGCGGCGGAGTCGCTCGAATAGCTCCTGGTCGTCCCAGCCCAGCGCGTCACGGTTCGAGACCGCGCCGTCGATCACGCCTGCGGCCTGCCCGTCGCCCCAGAACGTGTATCCCTTGGGGTCTTTCTCACCGTGATGCCGGAGCGCGAGGCCGTGCTCGCCGGCCTCGAACCGCTCCGTCTCGTACCACGGCTCCTGTGGCAGTGTTTCGACCATCTCTCGTAGTTGTGCCTGATCGACGGTGCCGCCGACGATTCCGGTCATTGGGAGTACACTAGCCTGTCCAACCAATCAGTATACGCTCGCTACCCATCGAGGCAGTACGATTCTCGGTCCATAACGAAGTGCCCGCCGACACCACTCACGGTCGGTAGCTCGATCCGCATGGTTTCCAACCACCGGTCGCCTGCCGGGCGACAGCACGCGAGTCTCTCCTCGGACAGCGCTGCGGCCGCCGGGCTCGCGGCCCTCGAGTACGCTGCCCGGCGGGAGTACACTGGCTGGGATTACGCCGACGGTATGAGCAGTCGCATCCGGCAGGCGCTGCCGTTCGACAACCGGTGGGTGAACCTCGCGTTCCAAGAGACGATCAAGCGCAGTCCCGTCAACGTTCGCCCGCTATTTCTGGTCGAACAGCGCCGCAACTTCAAGGGCACGGCCCTGTTCGCGCTGGCGCACCGGGAGTTCGACCGCACGTCGATCGACGCCGACGTCGAGCACGCCCGCGAGGCGACCCGGCTGGCGGACTGGCTGCTCGACAACCAGTGTCCAGGCTACAGCGGGTTCTGCGGTGGACATCGCCACGAGAACCAGCACCTCGACCACCGGACGTTCCCGAGCGAGCCCGACGTCGTGTCGACCTCCTACGGCGTCAAGGCGCTGCTCGCGGTGGCCGAGTACGATCGGCAATACGAGAACGTCGCGCGCACGGCCGAGGCGTTCCTGGTCGAGGACATGCACTACCGCGAGGTCGAGGGCGGCGCGAAAGTCGACTACTACCCGAAAGACACGGCCGACCACTACACGCTCAACGCCGGCGCGCTCGCTGCCCGGACGCTCGTGGATCTGTACGCGCACGTCGGCGAGGACCCGCTGTGCGAGCGGGCGCGGAAGCTCCTCGATTACGTCGTCGCGCGCCAGACCGACCGTGGCGGGTGGTACTATCGTGACCCGCCCGATGCGTCCCATCTCTCGATGGACACCCATCACAACGGGTTCGTCATCGAGTGTCTCCAGCGGTACCGCGAGGTCACCGGCTCACAGCGGTACGACGAGGCGCTCGACCGCGCCGTCGAGTTCTTCCGGAGCGCGCTGTTCGAGGCCGATGGCGCCCCGCGCTTCGACGAGTCCGCTGCGTACCCACGAGACGTTCACGCCGCCGCCCAGGGCATCCTCGTGTTCACCTACGCCGGCGACTTGCGGTTCGCCGGTCGGATCGTCGACTGGACGCTGGAACACCTCTATGCCGGGGACGGACGGTTCTACGTCCAGAAACGCCGCTTTTACACCAAGCGGATCACCCTGATGCGGTGGTGTCAGGCCTGGATGGCCTACGCGCTCGCGGTATACTGTCGGGCGACGGAACCAGCGAGTGCATAGCTCGCATGGGTGCGGACGCGGGCGTCCGACCGAGAGAACCAGGTTCAGACGGACGGCCGAACAAGGCGTCGACGGCCGTCACGATCAGAGGATGAACGTGATGATCGCGAGCACGACGAAGATGATGACGAGCCACTTGGCGATCGTCATGCTCAATCCGGCGATCCCGCTTGCGCCGGCAACCGCCGCGATCAGCGCCAGGACGAGAAAGAGGATCGCGAGTTCGATCAGATCTCCGCCGAACTGGAGCGGTATGCGTGCGGCGTCCGTGACCGTGACCTGCGTGTATCCCATGTCAGCGTCTTCGGTCTCCAATCACATAGTTAACAGATCGTTATCGGCAGTACGAGGTGGATGTCCGATCGAAAGCGCGGTTTCGCAGACGATCAACCGAAACACTCCGTCGAGTGTTCTCTCAGCAACTCCAACAGCGGTTCGATCTCGTTGTAGCGCGGGCCACGTGCGACGACGTTCGAGTCGCGATCCCACTCGATGTAGCCAGCGTGTGCCAGTTTCGGGAGATGTACGTGGTGCAGCACCTTCCCGGCGTCTTCGACGCCGACTCGCTGTCTGAGCGTCTCGATGTCGGTCTCGGAGATCCCCTCCAGAAAGGCGATCAGGACGCATCGCCGCACCTGGCTGCTGAGGACGTCCATGATCCCGTCGATCTGTGACGGGGACATGCTGTACTCCTCGACGGTATCGTGGGTCGGCGGTCCGGCCCACAGATGCAGTTCGTAGCTCACCCACTGGCCGTACATCTCGACCAGGATCACCTCCTCCCGAGTGAGCGGTTCGTCACGCGGATCGGTACTCGCGAAACACAGCGTGCCGTACAGGTCGCCCTCGGTGTGGACAGTCGTGCCGACGTACGTCCCGAGATTGAACGCTTCGTACGCCGGATCATCGGCCCACCCCTCGGCCAGCGCGTCGTCGACGACCATCGTCCCCGCTGGTTCCGCAATCGTCTTCCGACAGTAGGTCGTCTCGAGGGCGACGTCTGTCCCCTCCTGCAGAGCGTCGGACGAGCCGTGGACCACCTCGAAACGCTGTGTCTCGGCATCCAGGTCGATGCGAGAGAAAAATCCGTACTCCAGTCCGAGTTCGTCGGTTTCGCTCGCGAACAGCCAGTCGAGTGTCTTCCACAGGTCGACGTGGGGCGTCAATAGCCTGTCCCACACCCCCTGGATGGTAGCTAATCTCTCGCTCTGTGTGGCTGTATTGATGAGGTGAACCATTGCTCTAGCATCCGCATCACGGTACCGGACCGCGCGGGTGTCTGCTGACGCACTGGCCCCCTCTCCCTGATATGTCACTCATATGTTTATTATTATGTCACATAGTGGCAAACGACTTTCGATTGTTTCCACGTCATGGGAGAACGTGTCGTCGTATCGACTGTGCAGCCAGATAGCCCCCCTGCAGCAGCGCACCGGCAGTCGGGACCGGGTCGTCGAGAGAGACGAACGTGTGACGCGTCGTTCCAAACGAACGGACGAACGGGGCGAGCGCGCCGACGCGGCCACTGGCGAGGTGTTCTCCGAGCCACTTGAGGTCCTCGTAGAGCAATCGGCGCTGGAGAACGTCGGTCCGGTAGGCTCCGACGTCGATCAGCGGTGACGGGTCGAAACCCCTGAGCAGGAGGTAATGGAACCACGGGATGTCCACGCCACTCTCGACGGCGAACGGGAGCGAGCCCCAGTATCTACCGTTGACCTCGATCACGTAGAACTCCCCGTCCGGCGTCCGCATGAACTCCACCATGGCCGGTCCCGTCCACTCGAGGCGATCGAGCACGCGCTCGGTGTATTCGAGCATCGTCGGTTCCCGGATCGCCGCAAGCAGCGCCGAGTTCCCGCCCGAGGCTGGGTAGGTCCGGAGTCGCTCCTCCTGGAAGTACGCCAGCACGTCACCGCCGTCCGCGAGCGCGACCGTCGTGGTCGTCGTTCCCGGCACGTACTCCTGGACGAGGGGATAGCGCCCCTCCGCGTGGTCCTGTTCGCGACTGATCCGCCGATAGGTTCGCAGCAACTCCGCGGGCGAGTGGACGTAGTTCTCGTCGCCGACGAGCGTCACCGTGTACCCGGTGTCGTGGAGGTGGCTCTTGCAACGCGGCTTGACCAGCGCCGGGTACTCGATCTCGTCCGCGATCGCGGCGACGCCAGTCATGTCGGTCGGACTGTACGTCTCCGGCGTCGGAACGTCGATCGAGGCGAGCGCGTCCGCGAGTTTGCCCTTGTCGAACGCCCGGTCGAACGTCTCCCAGTCTTCGACGGCGACGGTCGTCCCCGTCCGCTCGATTCGTCCCTTGTACCGCGAGAGGATGAGCGAGGAGTGATCGGTGGCCGGGACGACGGCGGTGTAGTCGGAACGACGCAGGTGATCGACGAGGTGATCGACGAACGCCGTATGGTCCGTGTCGGGATCCGGGTGGACGTACGTCCCGTCGCTGTAGCGCGAGACCATCCCCAGCGACCATCGGGAGTGGCCGCCGGCCGTGACGGGCACGTGTTTGCTGCCCAGCGATCGGATCACGCTCATCGCACACTGTGTGTCGCTGTCCAGGACAAGCACGCCGTCCTGAGAACTCACACGAGCCCCCTCCGTTCGGACGAGAGAACGCCGTGATGTCGGTAGAACCGGCGAACGCGCTCGTCGGCGAGAAGCGGGCCGTGTGCCTGTATGTCCGCGTCGACCGACTGTGGGTCTCCCTCTAATACCGTGATGGACCCCGCGTCGTCCCGGACGACGACGTCCCATCCCACGTGTGGCCACAGCCCGCCATAGCTCCCCGCGAGTTCGCGGACGGACGCGTCAATCCGCTCCCATCCGGGGACGGTACACTCGGCGATCGAAGCCCCGGTTTCGGGGTGACTGTCGATCCAGCCCTCGAGAGTCGTCTCACTGCGTGGGTTCGCCACAGCCCTGCTCAGCGTCCCGGTCTCGGGATCGACCTCGGCGCTGAGCCCGCCCGCTCCCCAGTTGTCGATGTGGCCGCTCGAAGGCGTCCCGAACCGATGGACCGCTCTGGCGACGAACGGCTCGCCGGTCTCGGGATCGACCATCGTGAGAAACCGGATCGTGTTCGTCGAATCCGGGGCGATGCGTGCCGCGTACTCGGCCTGCCTGACGTGTTCGGTGATGAGTCGGTCCCGTCCCCCGATCAGCGTCTCGTACAGAGCCGTCCGTTCGATCGGGCGCCCGTCGAGACGGAGCTGTCCGTCTCGTCCATCGATTCGCTGTATCTCGTCGCCCTTGGCGGCCTGTACGGGCTTTGCGACGACGGGGGCGTCAGCCACCCTCTCGAGGAGCTGTTCGAACGAACCGGTCTCCGGGATCCCCGGAACATCGACGAACGTGCCGTCCAGCACGACTCCGTAGATGTCTGGGAGGAGGTGGTCGTGTGTCGGCGAAACGGGCAAGTGAAACAGCAACTTGTTCTCCAGGGCCCCGGTGTAGGGATCGCCGATACTCCGTGTCCGGCGATATTCGACGTCTGACAGATACTGCTCGACAGTCTCGGGTGTGAGATCCCAGACGGCGTCTTTCGAGGCGAGAAACCCGTGCCGGTAGAGCCACAGCCGACGCTCCCACGTGAGGCCAGACTGTTCGACCCCCCGGATCTCGGTCGTGAGAGCCGAGCGGATCGACTCGAGAAGTCTGTACAAGCCCATTGCCGAGAATTTGGATCCGGCAGGCGTTGTTATGATCTCCATTCACCCGCGACGGGGTGGATTGTCACGACAGAAGAGGGGTATTACTGTGCCGGTCCGGTGGTAGCGAACACCTTACAACACGGTTGTGACACCACTCTCGACCGACAGCAACCGCATGATATCCACACGGCAACTCAAACAGGCCCTCACGTGGGCCGTCGAGAGCCCGAACCTCCTCCTGAGAGAGGCGAACCGACTGTACTACACGCGCGGCTACAGACGCTCGTTCAACCCCGACGGTCTCGACGTCGTCGCCGAGGACTGGGATACGCTGATCGTCCTCGACGCGTGCCGATACGACCTCTTCGCGGAGCGGTCCACGCTTCCGGGAACGCTGCGTGCGCGAGAGTCACGGGCGGCACACACCTCCGAGTTCATCAGGGGGAACTTCAACGAACGCGATCTGACCGATACCGTCTACGTGACCGCGAGTCCGATCCTCCAGCGGGGATATCCCGAGCGATACAACCCCGAGTTTCACGCCGTGATCAACGTCTGGCGGGAGGACGGCTGGGACGAGGACTCAAACTCCGTCCACCCGGAGACGATGGTCGAGTACGCGCTCGACGCCGCGCAGCGATATCCGCAGAAACGGCTCGTCGTCCACTTCATGCAGCCACACTACCCGTTTATCGCCTCCGATACGAAACTGGACAAACAGACCGTCCCGGACCCGACCGAGATCACGACCGACATCTGGAACGAGATGATGTACAAGTCGGCCGATATCGACCCCGAGACGGTCATCGACGCCTACCGGGCGAACTTCGATCTGGTCGTTCCGTACGTCCAGCAACTGCTCGAGGAACTGTCGGGGAAGACGGTGGTGACGTCCGATCACGGCAACATGCTCGGCGAACGGTCCTGGCCGCTACCGATCCGCGAGTGGGGACACCCACCTGGCGTGTACACTCCGGAACTCGTCCGTGTCCCCTGGCTGGAGTACGAATCGGGGCCGCGCCGGACGATCGTCGCCGACCCCCCCGAGAGGGACGCGGCGGACGTCGAAGACGACGTCGTCCGTGATCGTCTCCGCCAGCTCGGCTACGCGGAGTGACCGCGTCCGGGAAAGCGTCACGGCTGTCGAGTCGTGGTAGACTGTGACTGGTATCGTCACAGAGCCGACGACAGCGGCCAGCGACTCCAGAACGACGCTCGCTGTCGCGGCGCAGCGTGGTAACAACTGCTTATCGGCCGGCTGACCGACCCCACACCCACAAATCCGCTCATAACAAAGAGAATATTGAACCGTCTGTCTGTATGCGCTTCAGAAACGCGACTCGTGGTCCGATCCGTGCGATCACGGCTCGCAGTGTCGCCCTCCAGACTCGTGTGCAACTCGCGCCCGGCGATGGCCCGGTGAAACGTCCACCGCCGACCTGTCAGGTGAAACAGCCGCGTCCGTCCGGTTCGAACGCTCGCTGTCTGTCGACCGGGATGCGAGAGCAGGCTGGATCGACTGAGGAGACGTCCACCGTCATCTCGGAGGTGTCGGTCTGATGTGTGGGATCACTGCCCGGGTCGGGAGCGACGGCTCGCTCGACCCGTTGTTGAGTTCGCTCCAGAACCTCGAATACCGCGGGTACGATTCGGCTGGTATCGCCATCCAGAACGGGACCGGCATCGAGATCAACAAGCGTGAAGGGCAGGTTTCGGAACTGCAGTCCGAACTCACGGCGCGTACCGTCGACGGCCCGGTCGGCATCGGCCATACGCGCTGGAGTACCCACGGCCCGCCGACCGACGACAACGCCCATCCACACACCGACTG
>JBMCBU010000016.1:0-17145 GCA_048623335.1 Halapricum sp. | reverse complement strand
GTCCCGGCTATCGCTCCCGATCACTATCAAATGCGGGGGCTTTGCCGTCATCGTAGCCCGTAGCGGCCCCGACCCATCCGGGGATATTTATCCCAGCGTGTATTATATTGTGCGCGTGACTGCTCTGTCGAGTCTCGTGTATATCGTCGCGTTTGCGCTCACGTCGCTGGCCTGTTTTGTCAGTATTCCCAGAGCGAGAGGAATCGAGGACCGCGCCACTCGCATCGGACTGATGGGGCTGCTCGCGGGAAGCGGCGCGTGGGCTGGGGCGCACACCGCTGTACTCTTGCTCCCCGGCTTTCAGTTGAAGAACGCGGCCTACCTGATCGGATTGATCTTCGGCTTCTCGACGGTCTGGGCGTGGCTGTACTTCACGTCGGCGTACACCGGCCGCACGTACCACCGCGAGAAAACCTTCCGATGGGCCGGCCTCACGACCTACCTGCTCGTCGTCGCGATCAAACTCACCAACCCGTTTCACAACCAGTACTACGAGGCGACGCTCGTCGAAGACGGATTCGTCCATCTGGTGATCCAACAGGGGATTTTCCACTGGACGGTGACTGGACTGTCCTATTCGCTGGCGTCGATCGGGCTGTTCATGCTGTTCGAGCAGTTCGCCGAATCCGACCACGACACCCGGATCATCGCCGCGTTGACGTCATTGACCGCCATCCCGGTCGTGCTCGACATCGCCGCGTACTCGATCCCGGAACTGGTCAACATCATCCACGCACCCTTCGGCGTCGCCGCGTTCGCGCTCGGGACGCTCTTTCTCTATCAGGAACGGTTCCTCGCCGTCCACGTCTCGGCCGACGTCGACGACGCTGTCGTCTTTCTCGACGACGACGATCGAATCCGGGAGTTCAACGACGCCGCTGCAACGATCGTTCCTGGTCTGAGGGGTATGCGTGGCGAATCCGTCCATCGCGTCGAGCCGCTCGCGGACGCGCTGGGCACGGAACGCACCGTTCTCGACTTCCGGATCGGCGAGGAGACGCGTCACTTCCTGGTGACGGAAAGCGATTTCTCGCTCGGTCAGACCGGGTACGGACGGATGCTCGTGCTGACCGACGTCACGCGGATCGAGCGCCAGCGCCGCGAACTGAAACGACACAACGAGCAACTGGAGGATCTGGCGGTCGGGATCCGCCACGAGTTGCGCAACACCCTCCAGATCGTCGGCGGGAACATCGATGCCGCCCAGCAGTACGTCGAACGCGACGCCGAGACGGCACTCAGTGCGCTCTCGACTGCCGGGCGGACGGCCGAGCGGATGCGCGACATCGTCGATGACCTGTCGATGCTGGCGGAGTACAGCCGGACGGTCGAAGAGACTCGGCCGGTCGACGTCCGCGAGGCCGCGGAGTCGGCCTGGCAGCGGGCCGATCCAGACGCGCTCGAACTGCAGGTCCACGGGAACGACGCGATCGAGGCCGACGAGAGCCGGTTCGAGGAGCTGCTGTATCGCACGTTCGTCTTCGCCGATGCCATCGACGGCTCGTCGATGACGGTCGCGCTCGAAGACACCGAACTGGTGTTCGAGACGGACGGCCAGCGACCGGCAGCGACCAGCGCGGAGACCTTTTTCGAGTTCGAAGAGTCCGCCCCGACCGCCGAGGCCGGGATGGCCCTTCCGAGTTTCCGGACGCTCGCCCGCGCTCACGGCTGGAATCCCGATTTCGACGCCGACTACGACGACGGGGTTCGGATCGTCGTCGACGGCGTGGTGACGTGTCCACGGGACGCGATCACGGCCAGCGACTGATCACGGTCGCTGTGAGACAGTCGGCAATATCAAGAGTGTCCCGACCCAACGAGCCCACGAATGCCCCAGGAGATTCGGGAGCTCGATCCGACCACTGTCGAACGGATCGCCGCCGGCGAGGTCGTCGAGCGGCCCGCATCGGTCGTCAAGGAGCTGGTCGAGAACAGCCTCGACGCCGACGCCTCGAGGGTCCGCGTCGCCGCCGACAGCGGCGGTGCCGAGTCGATTCGCGTCAGCGACGACGGCGTCGGCATGGACGAGGCGGCGCTCCGGCAGGCCGTCCGTCAGCACACGACCTCGAAGATCCGCGATATCGACGATCTGGAGGGTGGGCTCGCAACGCTCGGGTTCCGTGGCGAAGCGCTGCACGCGATCGGCGCGGTCTCTCGGATGACGATCACCACCCGGCCGCGTGAAGGGGCCGACCGCGGCGCGAAACTCGCCGTCGAAGGTGGCGACGCGGGGACTGTCCAGCCGGCGGGCTGTCCGGTCGGGACGACAGTCGAGGTCGAAGACCTGTTCTACAACGTGCCCGCCCGCCGGAAGTACCTCGCGACCGAGGCCACGGAGTTCGCCCATGTCAACAGCGTCACCACCGCCTACGCGCTGGCCAATCCCGACGTCGCGGTGGCACTGGAACACAACGGACGGGAGGTTTTCACGACGACTGGACGGGGGAACCTCCAAGAGACGGTGCTGGACGTCTACGGGCGCGAGGTCGCCGAGGCGATGATCGAGGTCGACGAGGAGGCACTTCCCGAAGGGCCCTTGGCGGAGGTTTCGGGACTGGTCAGCCACCCCGAGACCAACCGCGCGAGCCGAGAGTACCTCTCGACGTACGTCAACGGGCGGTTCGTCACCGCCGATGCCGTCCGCGAGGCCGTGATCGAGGCCTACGAGAACCAGCTCGCGAGCGACCGGTATCCATTCACGGTTCTGTTCGTCGAAGTCGATCCCGCCCTGGTCGACGTCAACGTCCACCCCCGAAAGATGAACGTCAGGTTCGCAAACGCCGACGCGGTTCGCGAGCAAATCACCGCTGCCGTCGAAGACGCACTCCGGCGCGAAGGGGCGCTCCGGACGCGGGCACCTCGCGGTCAGTCAGCCCCGGAACAGACCGAGATCACGCCGGGCGAACGGTCGCGAAACCGGGACGAAGACGACTCGACGACGACCATGCCATCCAGCGACGATGGAGGGCCAGCCCCGGACGTAGATGCTCCGACCGCAGATCGGGAGTCGTCGGCCAGCACCAGACGTACCGCGACGGACGCTGTAGAGGAGCGACGCGATCAGTCCCTCGCGGACCAGCAGTCGGGTACGTCAGCGAGTCGATCTCCCAGGAACTCCCCCGAGCCGGACGTCCCGGACGACCGGGATCCGGCCGTTTCTGAGGCCCGCAACACAGATGGAAACGCTCCGGGGACAGCAGGCGATAGTTCACCGAAGACAACCGACGCCAGCTCGTCGAAGACGACTGATGACACCCTCGCCGTGACCGCGACGGAACAACAGCGGTTCGGCGACGCCGATCCCGCGGTGCAGTCGTTCGACTCGCTCCCGTCGATGCGCGTACTCGGGCAGATCCAGGACAGCTACGTCGTCGCCGAGACCGACGACGGGCTGGTGTTGATCGACCAGCACGCGGCCGACGAGCGCATCAACTACGAGCGACTCCGCGAGCAGTTCCTCGGCGAGACGACCACGCAAGTGCTGGCAGAGGCCGTCGAGATCGAACTCACGGCACGCGAGTCAGCACTGTTCGAGCAGTTCACCGAAGCGCTGTCCCGGCTGGGATTTCAGGCCGAGCGGATCGACGACCGGACGATCGAAGTGCGAACGGTTCCATCGCTGATCGCCGAAGTCGGCGGCCCCGACCTCGTTCGCGACGTGCTCTCGTCGTTCGTCGAGCGCGACAGCGATGCCGCCGGGACGGTCGAGGCGGTCGCCGACGAACTGCTTGCCGACCTGGCCTGTTATCCGTCGGTGACGGCAAATACCTCGATGACCGACGGTTCGATCGTCTCGCTGCTGGAAGCGCTCGCCGACTGTGAGAACCCTTACGCTTGCCCGCACGGTCGTCCGGTGCTGATCGAGATCGACGCCGACGAGATCGACGCCCGCTTCGAGCGTGACTACCCAGGGCACGCGTAGGGCGACCGTCGAGCGGTCGAACGTGACAATAAACCTAAGCCCCTCCATTGTGATACCTCGATATGGTCGATCTGGTGACTGTTGGGGAGACGTCCCTTCGGCTGTCTCCGAAGGGCCACGAACGACTCGAAACTGCGAGCGACCTACGAATGTACGCGACCGGCACCGAGAGCAACGTCGCCGTCGCCGCCAGTCGGTTCGGAACCGACGTGGTCTGGCTCTCGAAACTGCCCGAGACGCCGCTCGGGCGGCGTGTCGTCTCGGAACTCCACGAACACGGAATCGAGACGCGCGTCGGCTGGAGCGACGAGGGTCGACAGGGGCTGACCTTCTACGAACCACCGTGTGAACCACGCGAACACGTCCGCCTCGACGACCGTGAGGCGGCCGCGGCCGCGACGATGACGCCCGGCGATCTCGACATGGAATTGATCCAATCCGCGCCGAGCGTCTTCGTCGCCGGCAGTACCTTCGCACTCTCGGAGACGGCGGCCGAAACCGGAGCTGCGGTGCTTCGGGCCGGCAGCAGCGGGGAGGGCGTCTCCGCGCTGGATCTGGACTACCGACCCGATCTGTGGTCGATCGAGGCGGCTCGCGAGACGCTGACCGGCGTCTTCGACTCGGTCGACGTGCTGTTCGCGTCCGAAGAAGACGTGCGTGACGTACTCGGCCAGAGCGGACAGGCCAGAGAGATCGCTCCGACAGTGGCCGCGGAATGGGACTTCCGGATGATCGTGCTCACCCGAAGCGAATACGGCGCGCTGGTCTATCACGACGGTGTCATCCACGACCGCGACGCGATCGAGACCGAGGCCGTCGACGACACCGGTCAGCACGACGCGTTCGTCGGGTCCTTCCTCGCGACGCTGATCGACGGCGGAGACCCCGACCAGGCGCTGGCGAACGCCGTCGCGACCGCCGCCCTCACCCGGACGACCCCCGGTCCGCTGGCGACGATCGACGCCGACGAAATCCAGCGGATCGTCGATTCGGCCGATCAGAGCAGGTTCTGATAGGGATTAGCGTAGAACTCCATAGATTTCTCTCGGGAAGTCGCTGTCCATCACCCGATCGGAGGTGGATTTCTCCGATCGGCTACGCTAATCCCTATGATACGGATCGATTTCACGCCCGTTCGACCGTTAGATCGACTGCCCATCGATCGTCGCTACGAGCTTCCAGCACCTCGTAGAACCGGCGCAATCCCGCCGATTCCGTGGCCGGCAGGACGTACAGCTCGACGACGCCGTCTCTGATTCCGACCCTGAAGACGTCACCCGTCCGCTCGTCGTGGACGAGATACAGCGCCATCGGGAGGTCCAGCCAGTCGCCGTAGGTGTACGCTTCGTCCTCGAGAACCCCTTCGACGAGCGTTTGCAAACCCGGTTCGGACCAGTCGGTCGCCGGATCGAGACGGAAGACGGTCTCGCCTTCGTACTCGACCCCGCCGCTGTACGGATAGCGACGCTGTGGCCGAGCCGGAATCTCGAACGACGGGTTCGTGGTCACGCTTGCCGCTACGACGCGATCGAATATAAAAACGCGCCCGTGCCCGACTACTCCTCGGTTGGTCTCTCATCGGACCGGTCTTTGACCTGGTCGACGAACTCGTCGACCGAGACGCGCTTTTCGCCGACGATCGCACCGACGAGGGCACCGAGTCCAGCCCCGGTACTGGCCGCGTTACGGCTGATGAGTCCACCGACGAACGCACCGACAGAGGCACCTACCGCGGCGTACTTTGCACGGCTGATCGCTTGCTTGATTCGTTTTCCCATACTTCTACTACGTTCCGAATCGTAAAAAGGTACGTGTACGTTCGCTCACTCGACGGAGTAGCCCTCGTCTTCGAGATACTCCTCGACGCGATCGACGTGATCGCCCTGGAGTTCGATCCGGCCGTCGTCGACGGTGCCGCCGCACGCGAGCTTCGATTTGAGTTCCGAGGCCAGTTCCCCGACGTCGACGTCGCCGGGATCGAGTCCGTCGACGATCGTCATCTGCTTGCCGTAGCGTCGCTCGTCGGTTTCGACCGATACTTCCTGGGATTGTTTTGCGACGTCCTCACAGACGCAGAGTTCTTCCGGGAGTCCACACGTCGGGCAGACCTCTGCCATTAGTGGATATACGACCGGCGGAGTGAAAAGCGCTGTCCCCACACCTGGCGTCGCTCACGACGCTGCTCACGTCGTCGTCACCGCTACTCGAGTTCGTCCTCTTCGACCGGCGCGCGCATGTCGTCGATGACCAACACGAGGACGTTGTTCGTCTCGTCTTTGCCGTCGATCGTCCCGATGATCTGCAGACCCGCCGAAGGCGTCGGCCCGGCCGTGATCGTATCCCCCGGCTCGAGATCGGACATCGACCCCTGGAGATAGATCTCCGCACGGCACTTCTCGGGGTGGTGGACGCTCGTCAGGTTGATCTCGGTGACGTTCGCGTCCTCGACGAGTTCGCCGTTGTGATAGAGTGAGACGTCTGCCGAGCGGTCCATCTGCTGGATCTGCAACGCGTCGTAGGCCTTTGCGGTCGGCTTGTACCCGCCCTTGGGTCCCGGTACGCCCTCGACCAGTTGCAGGGCTTTGAGGCTCTGCATCTGGTTGCGGATCGTCCCGGCGCTGCGGTCGATCTCTTCGGCGATGCGCTCGCCTTTGACCGCGCTGTCGCTGTCGCGGTAGCTGTTTACCAGTTCTTGCAGGATCGTCTGTTGACTCGCAGTGAGCTCGATACCTGACATAGTCGGTATTCGTAACTCCGGACCGACGGCTAAAACTGTTTTTGTATCGGTCGATCAATTACGACAGAAAGACGCCAGCTAGTATACCCCGAGCCCGTGCGACTCTCGTGCGTGTTCGAGGAGTTCCTCCGTGCTCTCGAACTCCGCACCACAGGTGCACGTGTGATACCCCATTTGGGATTGCTGGCTTGTCGCCATACGTGTTTACGTTCGGCTCCGAGTATAATAATTGTTTGTGGATATTTGGTACCGCGACACACACTTCGAGGCGGGCAGAAGTGGACATCTGGCCGCTAAGACGTCCGAAGCGGGGATATTTTCGAACGAACGGGTGTCTCGTTGCTCCGAGACGCTGTGGCGAACGTACCCAGACTCGACGACGCGTCGTTCGCGCGTTGGGGGGATCGAGTCCGTCCCGTGTCCTCCAGCAGTCGAGTCCAACCGATCGATACGCGACGATCCGAAAGTGGCTAACCCGTGTCGAGAGACAGCCCTGATATGCAAGACGAACCCCCGGTTGTCGTCCTCAGGCTCGGCCATCGACCGGGCCGCGACGAGCGGATGACGACCCACGTGGGACTCACTGCGCGCGCGCTCGGGGCCGACCGGCTCGTCCTCGAAGCGGCAGCGGCGGGACGCAAGGAGACCGTCACCGACATCACCGACCGCTTTGGCGGTCCCTTCGAGGTCGATGTGGCCGACCGGCCACTGGGCCGCGTCCGGTCGTGGAACGGGACTATCGTACACCTGACGATGTACGGCCAGCCGGTCCAAGAGGTCGAGGACGAGATTCGTGTCGCCCGCCGTGACGAACCACTGCTCGTCGTTGTCGGGGCGGAGAAGGTCCCATTCGAGGTCTACGAGCGCGCGGACTTCAACGTCGGCGTGACGAACCAGCCCCACTCCGAGATCGCCGCGCTGGCCGTGTTTCTCGACCGGCTGTTCGAGGGGCGTGAACTCGACCGCGAGTGGCACGACGCCGAAAAGCGTGTCGTCCCACAGGAAACCGGAAAGCGCGTGATCGACACTGACGACGGATAGCCGACGGCCTCACTGTAGTTCGATCTTCCGGACGAACGGCATGTCGCGGATCTCGTTGAGCAACTCGCCGGGAAGCTTCTGCCCCGTGATGACGTAGAGCTTCGGCTGATCGGAGAACTCCGGATCGTCGCTGATGACCTGTCGTATCGCGATGTCGTGGTCGGCAATCGCGGCCGTGACGACGGCGATGATCCCCGTCTCCTCGGCGTCGCTGACAGTGACTGTCAGGACGCTCAGGTCCAGCACCGGCGCGAGATCCATCAGGCTCGGGATCGCGGAGATGTTCTGGAAGATGCGCCGCAGCTGTTCGTCCTCGAGGATCGCGTCGGTCGTGGCGTCGACGACCCGCCGATCGACGTCGAGCTCTCGGGCGATCCCAGTGTTGGGAATCTCGATCCCTCCGGAGACGACTCGCCCCTCGTCGTTGACTGAAAAGCCTCGCTCGAGCAACAGTCGGATCACCCGCTGTTGACTCGGGCTGTCTTCGAACTTTTTCATGATCTCGTCGAACATATCCGATACAGGGCGGTCCAGGCCCTTCATAGTGATCGTTGTGCCGACCCGCCGGGCGACCGCACACCGGAAGGCCCACGGGGTTCGAGGTCGACACAGCGATCTAGTAGTTCCGGTCGAGGATCGCGATGTCGGTTTCGAGTTCGCCGAGCCGTTCGTAGGTCGGCGCCGAGAGAAACCGCGATGCGGTGCTCCGGTCCCCGCTCGATCCGAGCACGACGAGGTCGAACTGGGCCGCGTTCGTTTCGAGGAACGACGTGACGTCGGCTCGGGCGACTCGCGTTTCGACGCGACCGGTTGCCGTCTCGGCGAGGTTCGCGAGCATCTCCTCGGCGGTGCGACGCTCGCTCTCGGAGTCGATACAGTGACAGACGCTGACCGCGTCGCCGGTCAGTCGCGTCGCGAAGTCGATCATTGCGTGAGCGACGTCGCTGGCCCGTCGTACCGGAACCAACACCCGCGACCAGCGGGTGCGCCCGTCGTCGGACCGGTGGACGAGCACGTCGGTGTCACTCCGGAACAGTTCCCGGATGTGAGCCGCGAGACCTCCGTTTTCAGTCTCGTAGGGGACGGTGATCAGGTCACAGCCGGTCTCGTTTGCCGTCCGGGCAATCGTTCGGGCGCGAGACCCGCTCCCGGAAGCGACCACGACCTCGCAGGAGACGCCCACGTCTGTCTCGATCCGTGCGGCGCGGGATTCGAGTTCGGACGCCGCCGTCGCGACTGCTCGATCTCTGGCGCGCTGTCGGATCGCTCGCGCGTCGTAGGCGTCCCAATCCTGGCTGATGTCGCCGGCCTCGACAGTTCCGGCGTGATCAGACGGCTCGCGCTCGAAGTCCGTCCAGTCTTGGTGGACGTCGCCGGGCTGGGTGTCGTCCGGTCCCGCACGCGGCACGGTCACGTCGCTGGCGTACTCGGTCGGGGATCCGTTCCCGTCGAGCAGCGCCCGTTCCTCGGCGGCGATGTCCTCGTCGGCGACGACGTCACAGAGGATGACCTTCCCGGCGTCGTGGGCGGCCGCGAGCCGTGCACCGAGCATCGCGGTCGCGTCCGCGTGTGGACCGCCGGTCGGAACCAGTACGCGATCGTCGCCCTGGGTCGATTCGTAGAGGATATTCGCCCGCTGTTCGTAGACGTTGTCTCGCCAGAGAACGAACGCCCCGGCCACCAGGGCACTCGACACTGCGACGCTGAGAACGTAGGCGAACTGATCCGCGCCGGTGACGTGAACCAGCAGCGCGGTTGCGAACGCCGACGCCTCTTCGATGTCGAGCGCCCAGGTGACGACACCCGTCAAAAGGAGCCCGAGCGCGACGGCCCCGGGATCGGCCGAAAGCGTCCGGGCGTGGGGCTGATACCAGAACCGAAACGCGAGTTCCAGCGCGATCCAGCCACAGAACGCGCCGGCGGTGAGCCCCCCGACGAACCGCCGCGGCGAAGCGTATCGACTCTCTGGATTGGCAAAGAGGGTATACGATCCCGACGCCAGTGGCGGGAACAGCAGGAACGGCAGGAGGTCGACGGCGTTCGACAGCGCTGTCACGGCCCCGAGCAACAGCGGCAACGCGACCAGCACCGAGAGGTGCACCAGGTTGCGAGTGTTCTCGATCCACCGCCGAAACGCCCGGACTTCCCTTCGTTCTAGCCGGGAAAGCCGTCTTCGAAGCCGCCGCACGAGATCGGGTTCGCCAGACATCGTTCACCTATCGAGAGGGTTGCTTTCACTCGTCGAGAAGGGCTTTGGGCTCGGTCCCGACACGACGGTCCAGGAAGTCCGCGAGCAACTCGAACATGCGGAGTTTCTGCGCTTGATCCGAGGAAGCGTGCCCTTCCTCGCCGAGTTCCCGGTACTCGAAGTCTTCTCCTTGCTCGTAGCCGGCTTCTTCGAGGGCATCACGGAAGATTCGAGCCTGAGAGACCGGGACGCGGCGGTCGTTCGCACCGTGGATCACGAAGATCGGTGCGTCGAGGTTCTCGACGTGATTGACCGGCGACCGCTCCTCGTAGAGGTCGGGGTTCTCCGCGGGCGTCCCGAGATATTTCTGCATCAGTTCCGTCTTGAAGTGAGGCATCGTGTTTTCGAACATGTCTTCGAGATCGGTCACGCCGATCCAGGCGATGCCCGCGTCGTAGAGAGCTGGATACTGCACCAGCTGCCAGTACGCCGAGAAACCGCCGTACGATCCCCCGAAGACGACCACCCGATCGTCGTCGATCCAGTCGTTCGACGCCAGGACGTCTTCGACGGCGACGGCCACGTCGCCCTGTTCTGCGCCGCCCCAGTCGTCGAACAGTTCCTCGACGAACTCGCGACCCCGTCCCGTCGATCCCCGATAGTTCACCTGCAGGACCGAAAAGCCGAGCGCGACGAGCACCTGCGTGTAGAGGCTGAATCCCTTTCGGTCTCGGGCACGCGGACCGCCGTGGGGGTTTACGACCAGTGGGGACGGTCGGCGACCCGAATCCCACAGCAGCGCACCGATCTCGAACTCCTCGTACGGGTCGTGCTCGACGGCTGTCTGTGGGGTTTCGGGAATCCCGTCGGAGTGGACTGTGAGATACTCCGCGTCGGCGAAATCCGCGGGATCGAACGGACCGTATTCCGCTTCGATCAGCGTTTCGTACTCGTGGGTCGAGACGTCGTAAGCGAGCAACTCGGGACGCGTGGTCGGTGTCGTGTGCGTCAGGACGACGCGATCCTCGTCGATGACGGGGTCTCGTCCGAAACTCGCCACGCCGCCGGGCAAGTCGAACTCGGTCGCGTCGCCTGTCTCGATATCGTAAACGATCGGTATCGACTCCGCCTCACGAGCGCGGGTCCCGACGACGCGCCTCCCGTCCGGCAGAAACGAACTCGGAGCCTCCTCGTGTGTGCCGTCACCGAGCCAGGTGACCTCGTCGGTCGTCACGTCGTACACCCCGATCCGGGAGAGGTCTGCGGAGTTGTCCCCGACAAGCAGCCGTTGCCCCTCCGGTCCCCAGTCGGATGGATGGGATTCCGCACCTGTCTCGCCGATCTCGAGGTTGCGCGGGTCGGAACCGTCGGCGTTCGCCACGTAGACATCGCGGTTGTCGAAGTCGTCGGTCTCGTTCGTCGCGTATGCGAGGCGTTCACAGTCGGGCGACAGGACGGCACCACCGACCGCGCGCTCGTAGTCCGTTATCTTGGTCGTCTCGTCTACGTCGAGTTCGTGACGGTAGAGATTCATCTGTCCGTCACGGCTGGATCCGAAGATCAGCGTCTCCCCGTCGTCGCCAACGTCGTTGATGGCGGCTTGACCGTCCATCTCGACGACGACTTCGACGTCTCCCTCCCGTGAGATGCTGTAGATGTCGTTCTGTTCGTTCCCGCCGTCGTCGAGATGGAAGAACACGCGGTCGCCGTCGCTGTCCCATGCCACGTGCCATCGAGCGTTTCGCGGCACCGCCCCGTCGCTCCACCGCGTCAACTCCCCGGATTCGACATCCAGGACGTGCAACTCGTTTCGTCCAGTGATATCGTAGTAACAGGCAATCTCTCGGCCGCCGGGTGCGGCCGTCGGGTGTGCGAGCGTCGGCAAACTCGCGAGCTCTTCTAGTACGTCCGAAACGACTGGTTGATCGCTCATCTGGGTCCAGGCTAGTGTGTCTCCCATATAAATCCTGACCGACAGTCCTCGAACGCGTCTCTCGGTCTGCGGTCCCGTCCGCCCGATCTCGATCGCCTCGCCGCCAGTGCGAAAACCGGGTCACGCCGGAACGCGGGTATCGAGTCGGGGGCCACGGTGTCGAGTCGATCCACAACGCACAAGCACTCGCCGGGGCGATTCCCGACCGTGTCGCCGCTCGATTCGGGACTGGTGTCGATCTTTACGACCGCCATCGCGCCGATCATCGCCATCGCCGTGGTCGGATACGCGCTCGGGCGGACCAGAGACATCGATGCCGGACCGCTGAACACGATCACCGTCTACGTACTCGCGCCCGCGCTGGTCTTTCACAGCGTCGCGACCACGCCGCTGGGCGGAGAAACACTGCTGTGGCTGACCGTCGGCGTCACGGCGTTCACGCTGACGATGGTCGCTCTCGCCGAGGGAGTCGGCCGGATCGCTGGCGGGACCGAACCGCTGCTCGGGGCGTTCGTGCTTTCGAGCACGTTCAGCAACGCCGGCAACTACGGCATCCCGCTGTCGGATTTCGCTTTCGGCGCGGTCGGTCGCTCGACGGCCGTGCTGTACATCGTGGTCCAGAGTGTCCTGATGTACACGCTTGGCGTCTATCTCGCCGCCCGCGGCCGCCAGGAGAGTGCACTCGCGGGCGTCCGGCGGGTCTTCTCGATCCCGCTCGTGTACGCCGTCGCCGTCGGGTTGGTGGGAGGACCACTCGGACTCTTCCCACCCGCAGAGAGTGCGACGATGGAGACGGTTGGCATGGTCGGCAACGCCTCGATCCCGGTGATGTTGCTGTTGCTCGGGATCCAGCTGTCGAACGCCGACCTCGGAGCCGCGATGGGCAGCGTGCTCGGAGCGAACCTCCTGAAAATGGTCGTTGCGCCGGTCGTCGCCGTCGGCGTCGCGCTCCTGTCGCTGGCGGCGTTTTCCGGACTCGGACTCGAGGGGCCACAGGCAACCGTCGCACGGGTGTTCGTCCTCGAATGTGCGACGCCGGCGGCCGTGACTCCGCTGATCCTGGTCGGGGAGTTCTCCGGCGGCTCGGTCGAGGGCGTCTCGCCCGAATCGTACGTCTCGACGGTCGTGTTCACCTCGACACTCGTCTCGATCCCGACACTGACCGCGCTGATCGCGATTCTGCAGACCGGCGTCGTCCTCTAGCAGACAGACACGAGCACGCGGTTCGCGTCCGAGCGTGATCGTATCAGCTGCTATGTGAATGTCTGACGTAAGTTTATGCGGACGGGGACGTGTGGTAGGGATATGTGCGGCAATCGCGTCGAAGAGCTCGAAGAGCACGTCAATCAACTGCAGGCGACAGTCGACGGCCTGACCGACGAGCTGGTCGAGTGCAAGGTCCGCATTCGGGAGCTAGAAAACGCCGTCGACGCCGATCTGGACTTCAATCCGGCACCACCGGATGTCGGGGGGACGGAGTCGTCGGCCGAAGAATCTAACACCGAGGACACCGATCCAACGGACGAGCACAGCGAGGAGCTAGAGACGGACGGCGATTCGGACATCATCATCGCGTGACGCTACCGGGTGCCCAACCGGCGTCCGCGGAGAGCTGACCCCCCATGCATATCAAAGAGCTCGCACTCGACAACTTCAAGAGCTTCGGTCGGAAGACGAGAATTCCGTTTTACGAGGACTTCACCACGATCAGCGGCCCGAACGGCTCGGGCAAGTCCAACATCATCGACGCCGTGCTGTTCGCGCTCGGACTGGCCCGCACCTCGGGCATTCGCGCCGAGAAGCTGACTGACCTCATCTACAATCCCGGTCACCAGGACGGCAGTGTCGAGACGGCCGGCGAACGGGAGGCCAGCGTCGAAGTCGTGCTCGATAACGCCGATGGGACGCTCGAACGCTCCCAGGTCGTCAACGCCGCCGGGACCGACAAGGTCGGCGAGGTCGAGGAAATCACGATCAAACGCCGCGTCAAGGAGACCGACGACAACTACTACTCCTATTATTACATCAACGGTCGCTCGGTCAACCTCTCGGACATTCAGGACCTGCTCGCGCAGGCGGGCGTCACGCCCGAAGGATACAACGTGGTCATGCAGGGCGACGTGACTGAAATCATCAACATGACTCCACACGCCCGCCGGCAGATCATCGACGAGATCGCGGGCGTCGCGGAGTTCGACGCAAAAAAGGAAGACGCCTTCGAGGAACTGGAAGTCGTCGAAGATCGTATCGGGGAGGCCGACCTCCGGATCGAGGAGAAGCAAGACCGCCTCGATCAGCTCGAGGACGAACGCGAGACGGCCCTGGAGTACCAGGAGCTACGCGAACGGAAAGAAGAGTACGAGAGCTACCGGAAGGCCGCCGAACTAGAGGACAAGCGCGAGGACCTCGCGGAGGTCCGCGAGAAGATCGAGGCGAAAGAGGACGAAATCGCGGATCTCCAGGCGGAACTCGACGAGCGCCAAGGGAAGGTCGTCCGCCTGGAGGACGAGCTGGCCGAGCTCAACCGCGAGATCGAACGCAAGGGCGAGGACGAACAGCTCCAGCTCAAACGCGAGATCGAGGGGGTCAAAGGCGAAATCTCGCGGCTGGAGGACAAAGTCGAGACGGCCGAGGAGAAGCTCGAAGACGCCGAGAACGAGCGGCGACAGGCCTTCGTCGAGATCGATCGCAAACAGGAGACGATCGACGACCTGGAAGGTGAGATCCGCACGATCAAGGTCAACAAGTCCTCGCTGGTGGCCGAGATCCAGGAGCGGGAAGCCGATCTGGAGTCCGTCGAGGCCGACATCGAACAGTTGGGCGAGGAGTTCGAGGACGTGCGCGAGGAACTCGACGCGCGCAAGGCCGACCTCACGGCGGCCACATCGGCGCGCAACGAACTCCAGCACGAACAGGATCGCCTCCTCGATGAGGCTCGGCGGCGCTCGAACGATCAACGCGAGAAAGAGCAGGCGATCGAGGACGCCCAAGCCCGGATCCCCGAGATCGAAGCCGAACTCGAGGACCTGCGTGCGGAACTGGACAAAGCCGAGCAGAACCGCGAGACGATCGCCGAGGTCGTCTCCGATCTCACAGCGGAGAAACGCGAATTGCAGTCAGACCTCGAAGCCATCGAGGACGATATCAGCGCCAAACAGCAGGAGTACGCCCAGCTGGAGGCGAAAGCCGACGACAGCGGCGACAGCTCCTACGGTCGTGCGGTGACGACGATCCTCAACGCAGAGATGCAGGGCGTCCACGGGACGGTCGCACAGCTCGGTAGCGTCAGCGGCGAGTACGCCACCGCCTGCGAGACCGCCGCTGGCGGGCGGATGGCCCACGTCGTGGTTGATGACGACGGCGTCGGACAGCGCTGTATCGAGCACCTCAAATCCCGCAACGCCGGACGGGCGACCTTCCTGCCGATCACGAAGATGCACAACCGGTCGCTCCCGGCCAAGCCCGATCATCCCGGCGTGGTCGATTTCGCCTACAATCTCGTGGGGTTCGACAGCGAGTACGCGCCGGTCTTCTCGTACGTGCTCGGCGACACGCTGGTCGTCGAGGACATGGAGACCGCCCGCGAGTTGATGGGTGAGTTCCGGCTGGTGACGCTCGACGGCGACCTCGTCGAGAAGAGCGGGGCGATGACCGGCGGATCCCAGAGCGGCTCCCGATACTCCTTCGCCGGTAGCGAGGGCAAACTCGAACGGGTCGCCCGGCGGATCAACGAACTGGAAGCGCAGCGCCAGGATATCCGCGACGATATCCGCGACGTCGAGGACCGCCTGGAGGACGCCCGAGACCGCAAATCGGACGCCGCCGAGCAGGTCAGGGACATCGAAGCCGAGATCGAAAAGCGCGAGGACGAACGCGAGCAGATCCGCGAGGAAATCGCCGACCTCGAAGACGATCTGGACGAGATCGAGGCCGAACGCGAGGAGGTCTCAGACCGGATGGACGAGATCGAGGCCGAGATCGACAACAAAGAGACAGCGATCGAAGAGATCGAGGCCGACATCGCCGACCTCGAAGCGGAGATCGAAGACTCCGAGCTGCCCGATTTGACCGACGAAGCCGAGCGGATCGAGTCGGAGATCGACGATCTCCAGGACACGGTCGACGACCTGGACGCCGAGTTGAACGAGAAACAACTGGAGAAAGAGTACGCCGAGGACGCGATCAAGGACCTCCACGAGACGATCGAGACCGCACAGAACCGCAAGGCAGACCAGCAAAAGCGGATCGCGGAACTCGGATCGAAGATCGACGAGCAAGAGGATCTTCTCGCCGAAAAGGAGGCCGCCGTCGAGGACCTCGAAGACGAGCTGGCCGATCTCAAGGCCGAACGCGAGGAATTACGTGAACAGTTGCGCAACGCGAAAGCCGAGCGCGACGAGCAAAAAGAGGCCCTCGAGCGCGTCCAGAGCAAGCTGGACTCCCTGGAGGAGACAGACGATCGGTTGACCTGGGAGATCGACGAACTCGAGAGCGAGGTCGGCGACTACGACCCCGAGGAGATTCCGGATCACCACGCGGTCGAGTCCCAGATCGGTCGCCTCGAAAGCGAGATGGAGGCCTTAGAGCCGGTCAACATGCTCGCGATCGAGGAATACGACGACGTCCAGGCCGACCTCGACGATCTGGAGGAAAAACGCGCCACGCTTCAGGAGGAGGCCGACGGAATCCGCGAACGGATCGAGGCCTACGAAGCCCGCAAGAAGGAGACGTTCATGGATGCCTTCGAGTCGATCAACGGCCACTTCGAGTCGATCTTCGAGCGGCTCTCGAACGGGACGGGACATCTCTATCTCGAAAACGAGGACGACCCCTTCGATGGCGGGCTGACGATGAAAGCCCAGCCCGGTGACAAGCCGATCCAGCGGCTCAACGCCATGAGCGGCGGCGAGAAGTCATTGACTGCGCTTGCGTTCATCTTCGCGATCCAGCGGCACAACCCGGCGCCGTTTTACGCCCTCGATGAGATCGACGCCTTCCTGGACGCGGCAAACGCCGAGCGGGTCGGCGAGATGGTCGACGAACTCGCCGGCGACGCCCAGTTCGTCGTCGTCTCACATCGGTCGGCGTTGCTCGAACGGTCCGAGCGGGCCATCGGCGTCACGATGCAACAGGACAACGTCTCGGCGGTCACCGGAATCGATTTGAGTGCTGGGGGTGTTCCTGCCGATGACTAGCGCGGTTCCGGGCGCAGCGAGGAACCGCGAGGAAAGCGAGCGGCGACAGCCGCGGGCAGGGAGATTCGACCGCCAGGGAGACTCTCCGAACGGCGAGCGGCGACAGCCGCGAGCAGGGAGATTCGACCG
>JBMCBU010000015.1:0-17652 GCA_048623335.1 Halapricum sp. | reverse complement strand
GGTCGCGCCAGCAGAAGACACACCGTTCGTTGCACTTGACGACCGGCGTCATCTGCATACAACGGTGGCTCTCGACGCCATAGAATGCGTATTTGTAACACTTGCCATCGCCCCGGAGGGCGTTGTCGGTCCACCCGCAGGTCTGGACAGCGGTGTGGTTGACGCTGTGGTAGTCGGGATTGCCGACCTGTCGGGGGCCACCCTCGTCGCTCATACACCACGCAACGACGTGGATACTCAAAAGCGACAGGATCCGTTCGATCGCTTGCACCGACAACACCCTAGAGACGCTTTTCGAAGTGGATCAGCTCGTAGTCGCCGAACGATCGCCGGCCCCGTTCCTCGAACCCGTGGACCGGATAGAACGCTATCGCCGCTCGCTGGCGGGCAGCCGTCTCGGCGAGTAGCCGCGTCGCATCCCGCTCGCGGGCGGCGTCTTCGAGTCGTGCGAGCAGTCGCGAGCCGATACCGGACCGCTGGTGTGCGGGATCGACGCGCATACGGAACAACTCGGCTACCTCGCCGTCAACCGTGAGCCCACCCATGCCGACGAGCCTGCCGTCGAGTCGTGCGACGAGAAACTCGCCGCCGGAATCGAGATACTCGGCTTCGATCCGGTGGAGGTCGTCGATATCAGGCACGTCTGCCGGGTCGGTTCCCTCGGCGGCCATCGCCCGCTCGTTCAGCGCCAGCACGGCGTCGGAATCGCCGGGTTCGAACCGGCGGATCGTGGCGTCAGTCACGCGAACGTGAGATCCTCGCGGGTGGTGACCTCGCCGAACAGGAAGTCCGCGTGCTCCAGGGCGTACTCGCGGTGATCCGCTTCGATCGCGCCGATAGCGTCCTCGAGGAGGATCGGTCGGTAATCGCGCACTCCGGCGCTAGAGGCGGTATGCAGCACGCAGACGTTCGCGAGCGTCCCGGCGATCACCAGGTCGTCGATACCGCGGGCGTCGAGCCACCCCGCAAGTTCCGTCCGGTAGAAGGCGTCGTAGGTGTGTTTCTCGACGACCAAGTCGGCGTCATCGGGATCGAGTTGCTCGACGAGTTGCGCTTCCCAGGAGTCCTCGAGGACGTGCTCGCCCCAGCGTTCGAACTCGTCGTAGTAGTGAGCGTCCTCGAACTGTTCCGGTGGATGGACGTCGCGGGTGAACACGACGGTTGCGCCCGCCTCGCGGGCCCGATCGACCAACCCGACACAGGGTTCGATCGTCTCCTCACTGCCGGGCGCGTAGAGACTGCCGTCCGGGTGACAGAAACCGTTCTGCATGTCGACCACGACGACTGCCGTCGAATCTGGATCCAGTCGCATGTGCGGACCTACGGATTCCGATCCGAAGACAGTTGTGCCGTATCGCGTACGTTTTTGTATCGGTAGTTCGTTGCCCGACGTATGCGCACGCGTTCGATTATGATGGCGGTGTTGTTGATGCTCGTCGCCGTCGGGACCGTCGGTGGGACTGTGACAGCCGCCGATTCATCCGCACAGGCCTCGAACGAAACCCTGGCAGACGGGGATCCGCCGGATCCACCGGACGACACGCTCGGCTGGGAGAACGGCGTCTGGTACAACGAGTCGATCGACGTGACGCCCGAAGACGGGCTCAACGAGAGCGAACTCGACGTCGTGGTCGCTCGCGGGATGGCCCGCGTCGAGCACGTCCGGGGACTGGAGTTCGAGGAGACGCCACCGGTCGAGGTCATCAGTCGTGACGAGTACCGCGAGGAAGCCGGGACGCTCTACGGGAACGTCACCGAGAGCCAGCGACTCGCGGAGAACGTCTACTACGAGGCGCTGTTGATGGTCGAGGAGTCTACAGACGCCGTCGGTGTCGAGGAATCAAACACCGCCGGCAGTGTCGGCGGATATTACGACTCACAGAGCGGGGAGATAAAGATCGTCTCCGAGAACACGACGACGCCCCAGATGGACGAGATCACTCTCTCTCAGGAGCTGTTCCACGCTCTGCAGGACCAGCAGTTCAACATCTCGTCGTACCCGAGCAACACGACCGAAGCGATCAACGCCCGAAACGGCATCATCGAGGGCGACGGCAACTACGTCGACTACCTCTATCAGCAACACTGTGAAAACGAGTGGGAAAGCGAGTGCATCATGCCCGAAGAAGGCGATACGCCCTCGGATTTCGAGGCTCACCTCGGTCTCTACCAGATCCAGTTCCAGCCCTACAGTGACGGCCCGGCGTTCGTCAGCGACCTTCACGAATCGGAGGGCTGGGAGGCCGTGAACGAGGTCTACGAGAACCCGCCGGCCTCGACCGAGCAGACGATCCATCCCGACAAATACGGCGAGGACGAACCGACCAAGGTGACCGTCGAGGACACCTCCGGCGAGGACTGGCGGCCGCTCGAGGTCGAGAACGGGACCGACTACGAGTCCTTCGGCGAGGCCGGACTGTACGTGACGCTTTGGTATCCCGGCGTCGAGATCGTCGAAGAGAGTGGGAATCTGGATGACGATCGAATTATCGTCCCATACCGTAATCACCTGAATAGTGATTCCAGCGGGAATATCAACCAACTCGACCCGTACAACTACGAATACAACTACACCGCCGGCTGGGACGGTGACAAACTCGTCCCGTACGTGACCGACGAGAGTTTCGAAACCAACGAGACCGGATACGTCTACGAGATGGTCTGGGACACCGAGAGTGACGCTGCGGAGTTCATCGAGGGCTACGAACAGCTGCTCGACTATCGCGGTGCAGAACCTGTTCCGGAAAGCGAGAGCACCTACCGGATCCCCGACGACGAACGGTTCGGCGACGCCTTCTACGTCGAACAGGACGGGACGAACGTGACAATCGTCAACGCGCCGACCGTCGAGGAACTCTCGGACGTCCGTGCCGACGCTGCGCCCGCGAACGAGACCGGTGACGGGACGCCCACGGACGAGCCGACTGACACGCCCACGGACGATCCGACTGACACGCCAACCGACAACGCGACGACGGATCCGCCAAACGGGACCACGACCGAGACCGGCGACGGGTTCGGTCCCGGCTTCGGCGTTCTCGCAGCGATCGTCGCCGCAGTTGCGGCCGCGCTCGTTGCGACGCGTCGCTGGTGAGGCCGCAGTCCCGTAGGTACGGTAGCCGCAATCGCTTTGCCGTTCGAAGCCTGTTCTCCGGTCGATGCGGCGACTCCTCGGCGTGGCTGCACTGGTGGTGCTCGCGCTCGGAGCCAGCTGTGTCGCGCCGGGCGGTCCCGGCGAACTCGGCGTCGAGAACGGCTATCACTACGACGACGAGATCGCCGTCACGGTCGAGGACGGGCTGAACGAAAGCGAACGCGAGGCGCTTCTCTCCCGGACGATGGCCCGGATCGAAGTCATCCGCGAACTGGAGTTCGAGGAGACGACGGAAGTGACAGTCATCTCCCGCGCGGAGTATCGAAACCGGACCGGCGGCTCGAGCGATCCGACGAATCTGACCGACAGACAGCTGTGGAACGAACAGGTCTGGGAGGCCCTGCACATAATCGGCGAGAACGAGACCTACCCCGAGACGCGAACGGCCAACCGCGGCTCGTCGGTCGTCGGCTACTACTCCTCGAGCAATTCGAGGATCGTGCTCGTCAGCGACTCGTCGACCCCGCAAGTGACCCGCGGGACGCTCGTCCACGAACTCGTCCACGCCCTGCAGGACCAGCAGCTGAACCTCGGCGAGTCACGATCGCGCCAAGACGAACAACTCGCCGTCCGGAGCGTGATCGAAGGCGACGCCAACTACGTTCAGGCGCTCTACGAGAGCCGCTGTGAGGGTGTGTGGGACTGCATCGAGACGCCCCGAGCAAGCGGCCAGCGGTCGGCGTCGTTCAACGAGGGGTTGTTCCTCGTGAGCTACCTCCCCTACGCCGAGGGACCGCGGTTCGTCGAGGCACTTCGCGAACGCGACGGCTGGACGACCGTCGACGAGAGCTACGAGGCGTTCCCCGAGAGCACCGAACAGGTGATCCACCCCGAGCGCTACCCGCACGACGAACCGGCGACCGTGACCGTTCCCGATCGCTCGAATAGCGAGTGGGAGCGATTCGACGACCTCGACCGGCCCGCCCACGACACCGTCGGCGAAGGCTCGATCTACGCGATGTTCACTGCGGCCGGCGTGATCGACCGAAGCGGGTCGGCCCGATACGACTACGAGCACCCGATCTCGACCGGCTGGGCGGGCGACCGGCTCGTCCCCTATCACAACGGGAGCGGCGGGTACGGCTACGCCTGGCGGCTCTCCTGGGAGACGACCGACGACGCCCGCGAGTTCGCCGACGGCTATCGCGAGTTGCTCGACGGCTACGACGCAGAACGCGTCGGCGACGACCGGTACGTCGTCGAAGACGGCGCGTTCGCCGACGCGTTCCGACTGTCACGAGACGGCAGGACGGTGACGGTCGTCAACGCGCCGGCGGTCGGCGACCTCGATGGTGTCCACGCTCCGAGGTAACCGCTGTCGTTGCGCACAAAGGATACGCTTTTTTCGTCCGTAGACCGTATGCCAGCCATGACTGACGCAGGACCGTTCGATTTCCTCGGTAGCGAGGCGATACAGGAGGGACGGGTGACCGACGCGTACTTCGACCGCACGACCGAGGCGCTCGAACACGCGGGCAAGAACCCCCACGTCGTCGCGGAAGTGACCGCCGATCAGTTCCCGACCGGCGAGTTCGAGGTGCTGGCCGGCGTGAAAGACCTCGCACACCTCTTCGAGGACCGTCCGGTCGACGTCGACGCGCTCCCGGAGGGACAGCTGTTCGACGGCGGTCCGGTCGCTCGCATCGAGGGTGAATACCTGGATTTCTGCCGATTCGAGACCGCCCTGTTGGGCTTTCTCTCTCACGCCAGCGCCATTGCGACGAACGCGTTGCGGGCCAGACTCGCCGCGCCCGACTCGACGGTGCTGAGTTTCGGCTCGCGGCACGTCCACCCGGCGATCGCGCCGGTCGTCGAGCGCAGCGCCCTGATCGGCGACCTCGACGGCATCTCGAACGTCGCCGCCGGCGAGATGATCGGTCGGGAAGCCGGTGGGACGATGCCACACGCACTGATTCTGTGTTTCGGTCGCGGCCAGCAGGAAGCCGCCTGGCAGGCCTTCGACGAGGCCGTGTCAGCGGACGTCCCGCGGGTCGCGCTCTGTGACACGTTCTCCGACGAAGTCGACGAGACGCTTCGGGCGGTCGAGGCGGTCGAGGGTCTCGACAGCGTCCGACTCGACACGACCAGTTCCCGGCGCGGCGACTTCCGACACATCATCAAAGAGGTACAGTGGGAACTGGACGTCCGTGGACACGAGGATGTCGACGTGTTCGTCAGCGGCGGTCTCGGCCCCTCGGAGTTGCGTGACCTCCGGGACGTCGCCGACGGGTTCGGCGTCGGTGGGTACGTCAGCAACGCCGACCCGATCGACTTCGCGCTGGACATCGTCGAGGTCGACGGCGAGCCGATCTCCAAGCGCGGCAAACTGGCGGGAGTCAAGGACGTCTACCGGACGCCGGACGGCGGCCATCACGTCGCGCTTGCCGATCGACCGGGTCCCGTCGACGGCGACTCGCTGATGAAGCCACTGATCCGGGACGGCGAGATCGTCCGGGAGTTCGACCTCGACGAGGCCGCGCGGCGGGCACGTCAGGACGCCGACATCGTCGGTTTCGGCTTCGAGTAACCAAAAGGCGTGCTCAGTGATGCGGGTGGCCGACCGGTTCGCCCGGATAGGCCTTCTCGCCGGCTTCGATGGGAATATCGAGCCAGTTCTCCATCGGGATCAGCGGACACTCGTAGGCCTCGTTGTACGCACAGGTGGGGTTGTACGCCTCGTTGAGGTCGAGAATCCACGTCCCGTCGTCCGTCCGGTCGTGTTCCGGCTCGAGGTCGATGTACCGGCCCGCGCCGTAGGTCTCTTCGTCGTTGGTCTCATCGCGGAACGGTACCCACAACCGGTCCTCGCCGCCGACCGGCTGGTAGGCCTGCAGCGCCACCTCTTCGCCGTCGACTTCGAAGCGGAACTCGCCGTAGCGAACGTACTGCTGGCTCCCATCGGCGGTCGTCTCGACGGTGATCCGCTCTTTGTCGTCGTGTTCGTGGAGTTCGAGTTCGAACCGATAGTCAGGATCGATCGGATAGTAGTCGAGTCCCGCGAAATCCGCGTGATTCGGGATCGGCGACCGCGGATGGGACGCGAAGTACTGCTCTTTCTGCTCGCGCTGCGTTTCGAGTTCGCGTTGCCAGCCCTCGCTCATGTTCGGCGCTACGGTGAGCAGCCAGTTTACTCTTCCGACTGTTGTGCACAAGGCGGACAAGACTGTCGGTCGACCTCCGGGGCCGTCGCGACAGGGACGTCAGGGCCCCTCGATCACTCGTCCCACGAATCGGGCCAGACGCCGGCGGCTCGCATACTCGGCTCCGCGTCCGCCAAGTCGGCTCTCAGCCGATCGGGATCGATCCGTTCGAGGTCCGTGCTGGCTAACTCGCGGACGAGAAGGGCTACCAGCATCGCGTGCTCGCGGAGCGTCCGCCGGTCGACTTTGTCTCTGGTATCCGCACGCGTGTGTGTCCACCCCCGATCCCAGGGACCGGTCTCCTCGTCCTCCTGGCTGTGGACCTGCAACGCCGGGACCCCTTGACGGAGAAACGGCCAGTGGTCGCTGTAAGGATGGGGTCGATCCTGCGTATCGAAGGGGTGGCCGACGGCGTCGAACACCGCCTCGACGAGCGAACCGAGTTCGTCGCTGCCGTGAGTCAGCGCCTGGATCGTCCGGTCCCGACCAACCCCATCGAGGTTGACCACGGCGTGAACACTCTCGGCGTCGAGATTCGCCGCCAGCGTCTCGCTGCCCTGCAGTCCGAGTTCCTCACAGCCGACCAGTGCGACTTCGATCGCGCGCTCCGTGTCCAGTCGGTGCAGCGCTTCGACGACCGACAGCAACACGGCGACGCCACAGCCGTTGTCGAGTGCTCCCTCGCCGACGTCGTGGGCGTCGTAGTGAGCGACCAGCAACACGGCGTCGTCAGTCTCGGGACCGAACCGGCCACGGACGTTCTGGCTCGTCCCGGGTTCGACAGATACGGTGACGTTCAGTCTAGCAGCGGCCCCCTCGCGTGCGTACTCGCGGAGCCACTCGCCGGTCTCGTGGCTGACTCCCACCGCAGGTAGCGTGTCCCCGACCCGGAGCGATCCGGTGGGTGGAAGCTGTCCAGGCCGGTGGTTCGCGAAGATGAATCCCGTCGCCCCTCGCTCGGCGGCGTGACCGATCTTCTCGGTCCTGTGGACGAACCGATCGGCCGACTGCGGCGTCGCCGCGCTCGCGACGACGATCGCGTCTTCGACGTCGCTGTCGTCGAGGTCTTCCGGCGTCCCGTAGCCGACGTCCACCAGCGGTGCCTCGACGGTCGCCTCGGGACAGTACGGCAGCGACCGCGCCTCGAAGGTCCGTTCGCGGTCCCGGCTGTGGACGTGGACCAACAGCGACGTCTCCCCGCGCGTCCACTCGGGAATCGCGAACGACTCCTGACGGACGTTCTCGATGCCGATTTCCTCGAGTTCGTCGTGCAGGAACTCGGCCGCGCGCTTCTCGCCCGGATGTCCACCGAGACGGTCCTCGAACTCCGCCAGCGTTGTTAACACGCGCCAGGGTCTGTCGGACCCCCAGACCGTGCCGAGGCGGCACGCCACCTGTTCGTCCATGGCGAGTGCGTCGAACGGAGGGACTAAAAAACTCCCCTGCGACTGACGCCCAACTCATAGGGATTAGCGTAGAACTCCATAGATTTCTCTCGGGAAGCCGCTATCTATCACCCGATCGGAGGTGGATTTCTCCGATCGGCTACGCTAATCCCTATCAGGCGGATGGCTCCTGCAACGCATCGCGGCACGCTCCAATAGCGCGTTCGACGTCCTCGCGGGTCGTCGCCCGCGCCATCGAAAACCGGACGGCACCCATCGCCAGACCCGGATCGATCCCCGTCTCGATGAGGACGCGTGACGGCGACGGATCGCCCGAGTGACAGGCCGACCCGCCCGACACGGCGACGTCGCGAGCGGCCAGCGCGTCGATCAGGTCTGTACTGGTCCGATCAGGGAAACACAGCATCGCGTATCCAGGCAGGTGCCGATCGGGGTGACCGACCAGTTCCGCGTCCGCGACGTCAGCCACCCTCGTGACGAGCGCCTCGCACAGGTCGGTCAGCCGGTCGCTGCGCTCGTCCAGGTCGGCGGCCGCGAGAGCCGCGGCCGTCCCCATACCGACGAGCCCCGCGACGTTTTCGGTCCCGCTGTCGTCGCGCTGTTCGCGTCCGGACGCGTCCATCTCCCGGTCGCTCTGGTCGTGGCTTTCACGTGGCTGGTCCTGCTCGGTGCCGCGATCCACGAGTACGTCGTCAGACCGCTCCGGGACCCAATGGCTTTCGCGACCGATGCGGCCGGTGCCGTACTCGTCGCCGCGGGACTAAGGCTGGCAGCCGCTCTTTTCCCCGACGGTATCGTCGCGTTTGCGCCGGACGGTACTGCGACGGAACTGGCTTCAAACGTCGGTCCAGCGGCGGTTCTGTCCGGACTGCTAGCTGCCGTCGGTGTCGCGGTCGTCGGGGTTGCTGTGGCGAGCGCCGTCGGCTATCTGCTCGGGCCGGTCTCGATCGGGGCCGAACGCGCAGTCGTTGCGCTCGTGTTGGTGCTCGTCGCAGCCGTCGCGGCGGTCGCGACGCTGGACAGTCAGACATCGTGACCGTCAGCCGAGTGGGACGGTGACGTGTCCCGGCAACCCCCAACACAGCCGGCAGTATTAGGGCCTCGCCGTCCCAAGGCGGTGGCATGAGTTCGGTACCGGAACGGAGCGACATCGAGACCGAGTACACCTGGAAACTCGAAGCGCTGTACGCCGACGACGAGGAGTGGGAAGCGGCCTTCGAGCAGGCAAGCGATGAGATCGACGACCTCGCCGCCTTCGAGGGTCGTGCCACCGACGACGCCGAGACGCTGCTTGTGACCCTCCAGACTTTCGAGGACGTGATGCGACAGGTCGAGAACGTCATCGCCTACGCCCGGATGCGCCGCGACGAGGACACCCGCGATAGCCACTATCAGGCGCTTTTCGCCCGCGCCCAGTCGCTGTACTCACAGGCCAGTTCCGCGGCGAGTTTCCTCGACCCGGAGATTCAGCGCTGTACCCGCGAAGAGATCGAGACGATGATCGACGCGGAGCCGGCGCTGGAGGAGTACGAACACTACTTCGACGACGTGCTCCGGATGAAAGACCACACTCGCTCTGTGGAGGTCGAGGAACTGCTGGCGGATCTCGGCGAGGTGCTGGGCGCGTCCTCGGAGGTGTACAACATGCTGACCAACGCGGACATGACGTTCCCGAGCGTGGAAGACCCCGACGGTGAACCCGTCGAGATCACGCTCAACAACTTCACGACCCTGCAGAAACGCCAGGACCGACAGTTCCGAAGGGAAGTCTACGAGCAGTTCTACGACGAGTGGGGGACGCTGCGCAACGCCGTCGGCGCGGCACACAAAAACAGCGTCAAGACCGACGTCAAGACCGCGCGGGCGCGAGACTACGAGACCGCACGCGAGGCCGCGCTGGACGGCCCGAACGTCCCGGCCGATGTATACGACACGCTCGTCGAGACGGTCCACGATAACCTCGATGCGCTCCATCGCCACGCCGATCTCAAACGGCAGGTGATCGACGGCGACGAACTCCGGATGTGGGACCTGTACGTCCCGCTGACCGAGACAGAAAGTCCGGAGATTTCCTACGAACAGGCCTGCGAGTACATCACCGAGGCCGTCGCACCGCTGGGCGAGGACTACCAGTCGCGACTCGCGGAAGGACTCGATTCGAGGTGGGTCGACGTCTACGAGACCCGCGGCAAGCAATCGGGCGCGTACTCCGGTGGCACCTACGAGTCCCAGCCGTACATCCTGCTGAACTACCAGGACGACGTCGAGTCGATGTACACGCTGGCACACGAACTCGGCCACTCGCTACACAGCGAGTACACGAGCGAGAAGCAGCCGTACGTGTACGCCGACTACGAGATCTTCGTCGCCGAGGTGGCCTCGACGGTCAACGAGACCCTGCTGACCCACCACTTGCTCGATACCGTCGAGGACGACCGCCTGCGCCGGCACGTCCTCAACGAGTACCTCGAACGGTTCCGTTCGACCCTCTATCGACAGACGATGTTCGCGGAGTTCGAACAGCAAACGCACGAACTCGCCGAGGCCGGCGAGGCACTGACCGCCGAGCGACTCGACGAGATCTACAAAGAGCTCAAAGGAACCTACTACGCGCCGGCCGAACTCGACGACCGGATCGCCCGCGAGTGGATGCGCATCCCGCACTTCTACCGGGCGTTCTACGTCTATCAGTACGCCACCGGGATCTCGGCTGCGGTCGCGCTGGTCGAGTCGATCCTCGACGGCGACGATCCCGACGCCGCGGATCGCTACCTCGAGTTCCTCTCGCGTGGCTCGCGAGCGTATCCACTGGAACTGCTCCGTGACGCCGGGGTGGACATGGCCGAACCCGGACCGGTCGAGGCCGCGACCGGCGTCTACGCCGAGTATCTCGCGGAGATGGAATCGCTGCTCTGATCGCAGACCAGCAGTATCGATGCGGCGACCGCGACCCAAAGGCACTTTTTGCTGTGTCGAATAGATTCAGTATCAGATGTCTCGCAGTCCTTCGCTCCCGGACCGACCTACCCTGGATCTCGATCCCGATATGTCACCGTCAGAACGACTGGCGGCACTGCGGGAACACTTCTCGGAAGTCCAGCGGGTGAACCGTGAACTCCAGCAACAACTCACGGCGGCCCAGCATCGCCAGGACGACCTCCTCGAGGATGTCGACAAGCTCGAGCGTCAGAACGAGGCGCTCAAGACCTCCTCGCTGTACATCGCGACGGCCGAAGAGTTGCTGGACGACGGTATCGTGATCAAACAGCACGGCAACAACCAGGAGGTGCTGACCGAAGTGTCGCCGCAACTGCGCTCGGAGATCGAGGCCGGCGACCGGGTCGCGATCAACGACTCATTTACCGTCAAGCAGACACTCGACAGCGAGACCGACGCCCGCGCGCAGGCGATGCAGGTCGACTCATCGCCGGAGGTGACCTACGACGATATCGGCGGACTCGAAAGTCAGATACGTGAAGTGCGAGAAGCCGTCGAGGAGCCGCTGCTCAACGCCGAGCAGTTCCGGGAGGTCGGGATCGAGCCGCCGAGCGGCGTTCTCTTGCACGGCCCGCCCGGCACGGGCAAGACGATGCTCGCGAAGGCCGTCGCCAACGAGACCGACGCCACGTTCATCAAGATGGCCGGTTCGGAACTGGTCCAGAAGTTCATCGGCGAGGGCGCGAAACTCGTCCGGGATCTGTTCGAACTGGCCTCCGAACGCGAGCCGGCGATCGTCTTCATCGACGAGATCGACGCGATCGCGAGCAAGCGCACCGAGTCGAAGACCTCCGGCGACGCGGAGGTCCAGCGGACGATGATGCAACTGCTCAGCGAGATGGACGGCTTCGAGGACCGCGGGGAGATCCGCATCATCGCCGCGACCAACCGCTTCGACATGCTCGATCGGGCCATCTTGCGCCCGGGCCGCTTCGACCGGCTCATCGAGGTGCCCGAACCCGACGCGGAGGGTCGCAAGCGGATCCTGGAGATCCACACCCGCGAGATGAACCTCGCCGAGGACGTCGATCTCGGGGCCTGGACCGAGGAGACAGACGGATTCACCGGTGCGGAACTGGCCAGCCTCGCGACCGAGGCCGGGATGTTCGCGATCCGCGACGGCCGCACCGAGGTCCGCTCAGAGGACTTCGCGGACGCCATCGAGAAGGTCGAAGCCGCCGAGCAAGAAGTCGGGACGCCGGTCGCGTTTTACTGACCGCCGTCCGCTATCCCGACGTGCCGTCACACTCACAAAACGTCGATACGAGATGTCGTTACCGGCCAGTCGGCAGTGGCGACCGTCGGTATCGGGCGGTGCCCGGAGCGTCCCCTCCAGGAGGTCACGACGGTTGGCATCTCCCCCAGGGCCGCGGTATTGCGCCCGTCCATCCGACAACAGAAAAGACGAAAGCGGTTTTTCGACGCTGCTCCGAGTAGGGATATGACCGAGGAACTCGACGTCCCCGAGAGCCACCCTCGCTACGAGTCGTTGCTGACCCGCCACCGGATCGAGGCGGGAGTCCAAAAGGGAATTACGAGCACGCAGGGGCTGATCGCCGAGGGGCGGGGCGAGGCCTTCGATTACCTGCTCGGAGAGGAGACGATCCCGAGCGCAGAGCGAGCCGAACGCGTCGCCGCCGCACACCTGCTGCTGGCCGATCGCCCGGTGCTCTCGGTCAACGGCAACGTCGCTGCACTCGTCCCCGAAGAGATCGTCGAACTGGCCGATGCGACCGGTGCCGACATCGAGGTGAACCTCTTCAATCGGACCGCCGAGCGAATGGAAGCGATCGCCGAGCATCTGCGCGAACACGGCGCGACGGACGTCAAGGGGCTGACCGCCGACGGGCGGATCCCGGGGCTGGATCACGAACGTGCGAAGGTCGATTCCGACGGTATCGAGCGCGCCGACGTCGTGCTCGTGCCCTTAGAGGACGGCGACCGAGCAGAGGCGCTCGGTGAGATGGGAAAGACCGAGATCGTGATCGACCTGAACCCGCTGTCTCGATCCGCCCAGGTCGCAGCCGTCCCGATCGTCGACAACATCCTGCGCGCCGTCCCGAACATCACGGCCCACGCCCGCGAATTGGCCGACGAACCGGCGGACGCGCTGGAAGCTATCGTCGCGGAATTCGATCGTGATGCGGCATTGAAAGCGGCCGAAGGAACGATTCGCGGCGGCGATCTCTCCTGATACTGGTGGCTATAAATTCGTCCAGATATTCGGCACATCGTCGTGCCGAATCATTTCGAAACGGTATAGCCACCAGTATGAAAAGATGCGAGGTTCAGCCGGACGCTTCGACGCGTTCGGCGATGGTTTCGAGGTCGTCCATCGTGAGTTCCGTCGGCTCGTCGCTGTCTGACGCCCCGGGCTGGAAAGCGAGTTCGTACTCGTGCCAGTCGCCGATCCGTGCCGTCTCGTCGAGTATCTCCTCTTCACTGAATCCCGCATCCGCCTCGGAGACGACCAGCTTGCTCGGGGTCGTCGCCGTCTCGCGACGCGGCTCCAGTTCCATGTCATAGACGTGCCAGTCACCGAACCGCGCAGTCACGTCCAGTATCTCTCCTTCGGGAAACCCAGCGACCGATTCGGTCAGTCGGTATGCCTCTCGTCCCATACAGTTACACATATTAACTCGGAACTGAAAAAACTTTTGGAACAGGCGTGATCAGTCCCTTCCGGACGCCGGGTCGAACGACTTTTTAGTGGGGTCTGTGAGAGATGCCAGTATGGAAACACACGATCCGAGCGGCTGTCTGCCGGGTGAACGCCGATGGTAGACCTGGTTGTCTCGTCGCTCCAGTTGGTGCTCGCACTCGTTTTGGTGGTGCTGAACGGCTTTTTCGTCGCCTCGGAGTTCGCGTTCGTCCGGGTGCGCTCGACCTCGGTCGAGCAACTCGCCGCGGAGGGGAAAGCCGGTTCCGGGGCCTTACAAGACGTCATGGACAGTCTCGACGACTATCTGGCGGCGACCCAGCTCGGAATCACGATCGCATCGCTCGGTCTGGGGTGGGTCGGCGAACCGGCGGTCGCGACGCTCCTCGAGCCGATTATCGGGCCGTTCCTTCCGGCCGGACTCATCCATCTCGTCTCGTTCGCGCTCGGGTTCAGTATCATCACGTTCCTGCACGTGGTCTTCGGCGAACTCGCCCCGAAGACGATCGCGATCTCACAGGCCGAACGCCTCTCGCTGTTTCTCGCACCGCCGATGAAGGTCTCGTATTACCTGTTCGCACCAGGAATCGTCGTCTTCAACGGCACTGCGAACGCCTTTACCCGCATGCTCGGCGTCCCGCCGGCCTCAGAGACCGACGAGACGCTCGAAGAGCGGGAGATCCGCCGTGTGTTGGCCCGTTCCGGCGAGGCAGGCCACGTCGACCAGGCCGAAGTCGAGATGATCGAGAGCGTCTTCGACCTGGATGACACCATCGTCAGGGAGGTGATGGTTCCCCGGCCCGACGTCGTGACCGTCGTCTCGGACCAGCGGCTGCCCGACATCCGGGAGACGGTACTCGAGGCCGGCCACACTCGCTATCCCGTCGTCGCAGCCGACGAACCCGAGCAGGTGATCGGCTATCTCGACGTGAAAGACGTGCTGGGTGCTGCTCACAGCGGCGACGAGGACACGACCGCCGCGGAGCTGGCTCGCGAGATCATGATCGTCCCCGAGATGACGACGCTGCACGAGTTGCTGTTGCAGTTCCGTGACGAACAGCGACAGATGGCCGCGGTCGTCGACGAGTGGGGCGCACTCGAAGGAATCGCAACAGTCGAAGACGCCGCAGAGGCCATCGTCGGCGACTTCCGTGACGAGTTCGACGCCGACGATCGCGAGCACACGCTCCGCCAGGACGGACGAGACACCTACGACGCCGACGGCGGCGTTTCGCTGTCGACCGTCAACGACGTACTCGGGACCGACTTCGAAGCCGAAGGCTACGAGACGATCGCGGGGCTCGTGTTGGACCGTCTCGGGCGCGCCCCTGAAGTCGGTGACACCGTCGAACTGGATGCGTTCACCGCGGAGGTAACGGCCGTCGACGGGCCACGTATCGAATCGATTCACCTCGCACGAGAGCAGTCGGACACGCCGAGTCTCCTGACTGACGAGGAAGCCGACGAATCGCCTGATAGGGAGTAGCGTAGCCGATCGGAAGAGTACCACATCCGATCGGGTGATGGATATCGATTTCTCTCCATGGATTGCTACGCGAATCCCTGTGAGTGACCGCTGGATCAGCTGGACGGGTTACTAGCCAACGACCATTTCGTTACTAACGATGGCGATAAATAACCCTGCCAGCAACAGCCAAGTTAATATAACGACGTGGGCTAGTTCGGAGTGATGACCAACGGAGAGTCCGAACGGAGGGACACCGCGTCGTTCGACGTCCCGGACATGGACTGTCCCTCGTGTGCCGGCAAGATCGAGACCAGCGTCGAACGACTCGATGGCGTCGAGACCGTCGATCCACAGGTCGCCAGCGGCCGGGTCACTGTCACCTTCGAGGATGGGGCCACGACGATCGAGGAGATCGCCGAACAGGTCGAGACGGCCGGGTACACCGTCGAGGACACCGACGAGAGCGATCCCGACCGCGAGAGTATCTGGACGAGCTCGCGGGCGATCAAGACCTGGATCAGCGGCGTCTTCGTGGCACTGGGGCTGCTCTTTGAGTTTTTCCTCAGCGGGCAGAACGGAGTCGTCGCAACGGTAGTCGGAAACGGGTTCCACCTGGCTGACGTCGCCTTCCTGCTTGCGGTCGCCTTCGGTGGACAGGAGATCTTCCGGGGCGGCTACTACTCGGCGCGCAACCTGAACGTCGACATCGACTTCCTGATGACGGGTGCGATTCTCGGCGCGCTACTGGCGAGTCTGGGGTTCGGCGAACCGCTATACATGGAGGCTGCGACGTTGGCGTTCCTGTTCAGCGTCGCCGAACTCCTCGAACGCTACTCGATGGATCGAGCACGCAATTCACTCCGGGAGCTGATGGACCTCTCGCCGAACGAAGCGACGGTCCGCCGTGACGGCGAGGCCAAAACGGTGCCCGTCGAGGCGGTCGAACCCGGTGAGATCGTGATCGTCAAGCCGGGCGAGAAGATCCCGGTCGACGGCGAGGTAATGGAAGGAACCAGCGCGGTCAATCAGGCACCGATCACGGGCGAAAGTGTCCCCGTCGACAAGACCGTCGGCGAGGAGGTCTTCGCCGGCACGATCAACGAAGAGGGGTACCTGGAGATCCGAACGACGGCGGCGGGCGGCGACGACACCCTCTCGCGGATCATCGAACTCGTCGAGGACGCCCAGTCGAACAGGACCGAACGCGAGCAGTTCGTCGACCGGTTCGCGTCCTACTATACACCCGTCGTCGTCGCGTTCGCGATTGTCGTCACGCTGTCGAGTCCGTTCGTGCTCGGCCGAAGCTGGTCGACCGCGGTCGTCTACGGGCTCACGTTGCTCGTGCTGGCCTGCCCCTGTGCGTTCGTCATCTCGACGCCCGTCTCGGTCGTCTCGGGGATCACCAGCGCAGCGAAGAACGGCGTCCTGATCAAGGGTGGCAACCACCTCGAGGCGATGGGCGCGGTCGATGCGGTCGCCTTCGACAAGACCGGTACGCTCACCAGGGGCGAACTCACCGTCACCGACGTCGTCCCGCTCAACGGCAACACAGAGGCGGACGTCCTGCGGTGTGCTCGCGGACTCGAATCCCGGAGCGAACATCCGATCGGCGAGGCCATCGTCGAGCAAGCCAGCGAAATCGGCATCGACGGCCCCGCTGTCGGGGACTTCGAGGCACTGACCGGCAGGGGCGTCCGCGCGGAACTCGACGGGACGCCACACTACGCGGGCAAACCTGGACTGTTCGAGGGCCTCGGATTCGACCTCACGCACGTCCACGCGACGACCGATGGCGGCGTGGTCACGCGCACGGCCCAGCAGCTCTGTGACCGGCACAACTGCCTGGATCTGCTCGAGGAGACCGTTCCGGCGCTGCAGGCCGAAGGCAAGACGGTCGTGCTCGTCGGTACCGAAGACGAACTCGAGGGCGTGATCGCGGTCGCCGACGAGATCCGGCCCGACGCCGCCCGAGCAGTCGAGCGCCTGCGGGAACTGGGCATCGAGCGGACGGTCATGCTGACTGGTGACAACGAGCGCACGGCCCGGACGATCGCCAGGGAGGTCGGCGTCGACGATTTCGAGGCCGAACTGCTCCCCGAGCAGAAAGTCGAGGCGATCGACGACCTCGTCGCGGAGTTCGACGACGGTGTCGCGATGGTCGGTGACGGAATCAACGACGCCCCGGCGCTGGCGACCGCGACTGTCGGTGTCGCGATGGGGGCCGCCGGAACGGACACGGCGCTTGAGACGGCCGACATCGCGCTGTTGAGCGACGACCTCTCGAAGTTGCCGTATCTGTACGAACTGGCGAACGACGCCAACGGCGTCATCAGGCAGAACATCTGGTCGAGTCTGGGGATCAAAGCCGGCCTGGCGGTTGCGGTCCCGTTCGGGTACGTTCCGATCTGGCTGGCCGTCCTGGCCGGCGACGCCGGGATGACGACTGCCGTCACTGGCAACGCCATGCGGCTCTCGCGGATTTCCCCGGAGGAGTGATCGTAACCGGTCGCGGGACGTCGGTGACGCTCTCGTCGGATCGTGTCGCCGTCTGTCGCAGACGGCGCGAAAGGAAACCTATTTTACTGCCCTGCCGTTATCTCGCAGTGCAAGGGCCGGTAGCTCAGTCCGGCAGAGCGTCTGACTCTTAATCAGACGGTCGCGTGTTCAAATCGCGCCCGGCCCGCTTCCGTCGGTTTCGACCGTGAGTTCGGAACCCGCAGCGGGTTCTTTATTACAGTTATCATTGACGTGCGATGTGATAGTGATTCGCGTAGCCGATCGGAAGAATACCACCTCCGATCAGGTGATGAATATCGATTTCCCGAGAG
>JBMCBU010000014.1:0-18266 GCA_048623335.1 Halapricum sp. | reverse complement strand
GTCACCGACCACATCCAGCAGTACACCCAGGTCGGCGGCGCGCGACCGTTCGGCGTCGCGCTGATCATCGCCGGCGTCGCCGACGGACAGCCGCGTCTCTACGAGACTGACCCGTCGGGCACGCCCTACGAGTGGAAGGCTCTGGCTGTCGGGGCCGACCGTGGAGACATCCGCGAGTACCTCGAAGAGCACTACGACGACGAGATGACCCTTGAGGAGGGGGTTGGACTGGCACTGTCGGCACTGGCCTCCGTCAACGACGATGGGCTCTCACCGGAAGGGATCGGCGTCGCGACGATCGCCGTCGAGGACGAACGCTTCCGCGAGCTCGACGAAGACGAGAAACACGAATACCTCGAAGCGAACGACATCCTGGCGACCGGCGAAGACGAAGACGAAGACGAAGACGAAGACGAGTGATCCCAGGACACCGAGGTGGCTACTCGTCGTAGGAGATGCGCCTGACACGTCCGGGCGTCGAACGGAACTCCCAGATGTGGCTGCCGTTGCGGGCAGGCTTGACGCGGTCGACCTGTTCGAGCCCCTGCTTGATGCACTCCCACCAGGTCGATTCGGCGTCGTAGCCAGCGGGGAACTCCTCGTAGAGCGCGTCGACGAAGTCGTTGCGCTTCGCGGATCCGAGATCGCGCAACAGCGCGAGTGCGGCCCCGACGGCGCGTCGCCGCCGCTCGATCAGTTCCTCGTCGTATCCGGGAACCGCTATCGTATCGAGGTCGGCGATGTCCTCGCCGATGCGCCGGTCGGTATCGTCGATCGCCGTCCGTGAACTGTAGTTGATTCCCGACCCCACCCCGTCACCGAGACGTTCACGGGTCTGTGCGACCGCACGGCGGGCGAACTCGTCGAAACGGTTCGCCTCGACGTTCGAGAGCGCGCTGGCGCTGTCGCCGATGGTGTCGTCTTCGATCCGGTCGACGTTCGGCGCGAGGTTCGTTCCCATGACCGTCGCGAGGTCACCGGGATCCGGCGGGTCGGCCTCGACGTCGTGGTCGATGGGCGGCGTCTCGACGTTCTGGAGGTCCATCTCCTCGGCCTGCTCGGCGTACGCGGCCAGCAGCGCCGCACGCTCGTCGTCGCCATCGATCGCGAACCGGCGGCTGACGATCCACTCGAGATAGGCGTCGCGCGTCTCGAAACCGAGTAAATCGGCCTCGACAGCCAGCCCGCGCGCCGTCTCCTCCGACACGTCCAGCTCGAACGTGGGCATTCGATACCCGATAGAAGACTGTTGTGCTTAAAACCACCACCTGCCGCGCGACAAACCACTACCTGCGGCGTGACGACACGAGCACGTGTTTGTCTCTGGTTTGTCACTGCCGGCCCAAACACCTTTAATCGGTTCCGGCACACGTACGACTATGGACGCAGACGACATCCTCAAAATCGTCCTCGTATTGGTCGTGATATGGCTCCTGCTTGAGATCGTCGGCGAAGTCGTCGGCATCTTCGCGGGACTGCTCGGTCCGTTTCGGCCGTTGCTCGGACTGGTTATCGTCGTGGTGATCGTCCTGTGGTTGCTCGACCGACTGTAGGATCGCGACGCTTATTCACCACAGTCACCTACTCGCGAGCGTGTACAGCCTGAACGTCCCGCCACCGTCGGCCGTGACTCGGCTGGCGAGCGAGCTCGCACGAGAGGTGCCGCGTGCACGCGCTCGACCGCGCGGCGAGCACACGCTGGTGTGCAAGCGCCTCGGTGACGGTGACGGGGCTCGGATCGCCTCGCAGGCCCGTGAAGCGCTCACCGGCGTCGCGCCGTTCGAGCTTCAGGTATCGAGCGTCGACCTCTTCGAGACGGCGACGACCGGTAGTGGTCCCGTCGTGTATCTTGACGTCGAGAGTCGTGGTCTGCGGGAGCTCCACCGGCGGCTCTGTGACGTCTTCGATCCGGTCGAGGGGATCGAAGCGGACGACTACACGCCGCACGTGACGATCGCCCGCGGCGGCGACCTGGCCGGGGCGCGTCGACTCGCCCGGACGGAGATCGAGCCGATCACGTGGACGGCCGACCGGGTGTCGGTCTGGGACAGTCATCGAAACGTCTCCGTACGGGAGTTTTCGCTGCCAGTGTGGTGACGTAGGCCTGCCCCACCTGTAGACTCGACTCGCGAATAGCTGGTCCTATCAGAGTCGATTCTGGTCAGTTGAGAACGATTCGTCCGGCGAACCAGGGGAGTTAGCTGGCACGGATCGGCGTCCGACGTTGCCGCCCTCTTTGATGATGTTCAGAGCCGTCAACAGGTCCGAGCGGGTGAGCAGTCCGACGAACTCCCCGTCGTCGTAGACGAGCAGCCGGCCGATGTTGTTGCGCTGGAGTCGCTCCATCGCGTCCATCGCGCTCGCGGTCGGTTCGATCGTCTCCAAGTCGGTCGTCATGATCTCGCCGACGCGGTAGGCGTCGCGCTCGATCTCGCGGACCGCACGCGCGTCTTCGAGCGTGACCAGGCCGACGATCTCGCCATTGCTCTCGACCGGGTACCCCGTGTGACGATCGCGAAACATCTGTCCGATCAGCTCGGCGACGCTGTCGTCGGCATCGACGGTCTGGACGCGATCGGCGGGGGTCATGAAGTCTCTGACTTCGAACCCCTCGAAGGCGGCTTTCATCATCGTCTGTTGGGCCTCGCCCGAGGCACCGAGATAGATGAAAAAGGCAATGGCGACCAGGAACAGACTACCCGGACCGAACAGCCCGAACAGGCCCAGCAGGATCGCGAACACCTTGCCGACCTCGGCGGCGATTTTCGTCGCCCGGGCGTACCCGCGGTTGCGCGCAAGCAGTGCCCGCAGGACCCGCCCTCCGTCCATCGGAAAGCCCGGTAGCATGTTGAACACGGCCAGCGCGACGTTCATCAGCGCGAGATAGCCCAGAAGGAACTTCCCCGAGGCAAACGCGACGTTGTTGCTGACCGGTATCGCCAGAAACGCCACGTAAGAGACCACCCCGAGCGCGACGCTGACGACGGGGCCGGCCAGCGCGATGAGCAGTTCGTGACGCCAGTCCTCGGGCATCTCGTCGAGTTGAGCGATCCCACCGAACAGCCATAGCGTAATCGAAGAGATCGGGTAGCCGTACCGGATCGCGACCAGCGAGTGTCCCAGTTCGTGCAGGACGATCCCGACGAACAGTCCCGTCGCGGCCGCCAGACCGAGCACCCACCGAATCGCTCCCGCTTCGAGCGGTCCGACCGGGAGTCCGGCCCCCCAGATCTCGTTGAGGAATTCGATCGTCGGGCCGATCTGTACTCCGATGAGCCAGGCGAAAAGCGGCAGGACTATCAGAAACGTCAGATCCAACTGAATCGGAATCCCGAAGGCGCTGCCGATCCGGAAACGTGGCATACCTGTTTGTAGTCGGGGTATCCTCTTAAGCCCGAGTGTCCCGGATCGTGGCGTTCCCCAGATGTCGGTGTCTGGTCGTTCCTTCGGAGACATTGATCGAAAACCGTGAACTAGAATAATCTATACAGATGAAATTATCACTATAGAAACTATTTTATCGTGGATAGTGCTACACCGGGTAGAGGCAACATATGTCGGAAACAGATACCGCGGCAACGATCGATCCGAACGGCGAGCGCTGGGCCGACCCCAGCGCGCTCGGACTGGCCCCGCTCGTGGGGATCAACCTCGCGTTCGCGGGGGAGTTCCTCGGCTGGTGGGGATCCGGTGCAGCACCACTGATCGCCGTCGTCGGGTTCGTCGGTGGGCTGCTCCAGCTGCTGAGTGGCGTATTGTCGCTCAGGCGGGGCGACGCCGCCGGCGGGACGCTGATGGGAACGTTCGGGATGCTGTTCATGTGGGGTCCTGGATTCATGCTCGTGGCCCACGAGATCGGCCTCGCAGGCGGTCTGAACCCATTCTTCGGGACGTGGTCGCTGTTCCTGGGCGTGTTGCTCGGGATGTGGTCGCTCGCGCTGTTGGAAAAGCCGTGGTTCGAGTTCCTGATCGGTCCGCTGGGCTTTCTCGCGCTCGGTGCAGCCGGCATGCACGACCTCGGACTGATCCCGGCTGTGCTCCCTGGCATCGGGTTCCTCGCGCTGCTGGGCTGGGGGCTGTACATGCTGACCCACGCACTGGCCGCGACGAGTGGGCTGTCCGTCCCGCTCGGCCGACCGGCGATGGAACTGTTCGTCGGCACTGCCGAAGGTGACGCCACGTCCGCGCAGGCCTCACACGGCGACTGATAGGGATTCGCGTAGAAACCCATCGATTCCTCCCGGGAAATCGATATGTATCACCCGATCGGAGGTGGTATTCGTCCGATCGGCTACGCGAATCACTATGGAATCGTGACAGCGATCACTCGCCGTCGCTGACGGCGACCTGTGCCGTGCGGATGACTTTTCCGGCCATCTCGTAGCCCGGTCGGTGGATCTCCGCGATCGTCCCCTCCGGCTGGTCGCTGTCCATGCGGACGAGCACCTCGTGACGCTCGGGGTCGACCTCGTCTCCGGGTTCGGGTTCGATCGCTTCGACGTTCTCCTCCTCGAGGACGCGGTCGAACTGCTTGCGTGTCGTCTCGATCCCGTCACGGATATCCGTGTCCTCGTCCTGTTCGAGCGCGCGCTGGAGGTTGTCCCGGACGTCGAGCAGGCGCGTGACCAGGTCCTCGGTCGCACGGGCTTTCTCCTGGTCCCGACGCTTTTTCATCCGCTTTTTGTAGTTCTCGAAGTCGGCCTGCTTGCGCTTGAGGCGTGATCGAAGCGACTCGACCTCCTCCTCGTAGTCGGCGCGCTCGGCCTCGAGTGCCTCGACCTCGAATCGTAGCGTCGCGAGTTCGTCGGCGATTTCTTCCGGGTCGCTCGATTCGACGTGTTCGATGACCTCCGCTGGCACGTCGAGGTCTTTCTGTTCGTCTTCGGGGTCGACATCGGACTCGGCTCTCTCGTCGGGGACGTCATCGGTATCCCCATTAGTAGCCTCCTCACTCGCAGATTCCTCGGACGCGTCGTCCGTTGCTCTCGTTTCGGCTGCTTCGTTCTGGTCGTGCTCGTCGGGCGATGTCTCGCCCGTGTCGTTCTCGGCTTCTGTCGCGGCCCCCTCGTGGGCCGACTCCGCTTCGTCCGCGCGCTCGTCGGCCGTCTCGTCTTCGGAGATGCCCTCCTGGTCAGTCATGTACGGACAAAACCGATACGGCGGTAAAAGCGTTGATACTGTCAGCGCTCTCTCTGTCCGAAGTGTCTTTTCGGGCGACACCCAGAGAGGAGATATGTCCACACGCGTCGTCGTCGAACAGGACGTTCCGTTCCGTAATCTCGAAGACCGAACCCTTCTGCTAGACACGTATCGGCCGGACGAGACCGACTCGAACCCGGCGGTCGTCTACGTGCACGGCGGCGCCTGGCGAGCCGGAAGCAAGGGACAGTTCAGCCGCTACGCGATCGAACTCGCCAGTCGCGGCTACGTCGGCGTGAACCCGAACTACCGACTCGCACCCGAGGCGACGGTCTCGGAGATGGTCGCAGACGTGGTGGCCGGCGTTCGCTGGTGTCACGAACACGCCGACTCGCTCGGTGTCGATCCTGACCGGATCGCCATCGTCGGCCACTCGGCGGGCGCACATCTCGCCGCGTTGGCCGCACTCGCGTCGGATCGCTTCGGGGCCGGTGACGAACGTCCGGAGGTCACAGCGTTTGCCGGTTTCAGCGGCGTCTACGACCTTCGAAGGGACGAGTACGCACCGCTACTCGGAAACGAGCCGGACGCCGCCGACCGGGCGTCGCCGATTTCGTGGGTCGGCGCCGATTCGCCGCCGGCGTTTCTCGCCCACGCTGTCGACGACGAGACCGTCCCGATCGACGAGACAGACGCGTTCTACGACGCGCTGCTCTCGGCTGGTGTCCCTGTCGATCGATTCCGGGCCGACGGCGGCGGTCATACGTTCCTGTATGCCGACATGGGCTGGTACGAGAAGACGTTCGAGCGGTTTGCGGACTTTCTCGATCGCCACGTTTGATCCGCCACGGATTGGAGTCTGTACGTGGCTACCGCTCGCGGCGGGTTACCCGCTCGGTTTCGAGCACGTTCGTCCGCTCGTCGACGGTCACGCGCAGCGTCTCGTCGCCGATGGAAATCGGGACGGTCACGCGCAACGGTTCCTCACTTTCGAGGACGGCGTCACTATCGTCGATACAGTAGTCGAACTCCCAGAACGGGCGCGCGTCGACGCGCTCGCCGTGCTCGTGCAAGAACGCGACGACAGCCGGATCGGTCAGCAAGCGCACGCCGATGGTCGTGCCGATAGTCACCTGACAGCTTTGACACGTGCTCATGGCCGGATACTGCAGGTGCCAGTCGGGATCGATGTCGATCGTCGTCTCCATGCGGCCGCCACAGTGAGGACAGACGCCCTCGCGCGCGAGGGTGAACTCACGCCAGGTCTGCTTGCTGTAAGCGGCGAAAAAGTCGGTCGGATCGCGTTCGAGCCGTCCCCGCGGTGGGAAATAGCCGATATTGACCAGCACCGGACAGTCCGGACAGCCGATCACGACCCGTCCGTCCGAGTAGGTGGCCTGGAGCTGTGTGCCACACGATGGGCAGGCCGCGTCGACGTCGATGTCCACGTCGGGCGGCGACTCGCCGAAGCGTTCGTCGAACACGATGTCGAGCGCCGAGGCGCCGGGCGTTCGTAGCCGGTACTCGCCGTCGGCTTTCTCGACGAACCGATCGAGGAGTTTGTCGAGGTGATAGTTGAAGTGACCGCTGTCTTCGAAACCGGCGGCCGACTGGAGTTCGGCAAAGGACAGCGGCCCGGACTGCCACAGCGCCAGCAGGATCGCGATTCGGTTCTCGTCGGCGAGCGACCCGAACGCGGACGCCGCTCGCTCGACGTTGACGTCGGCGTCCTGATCGGGGCGCGTCTCAGTCATGCGCGTCGACCCTTGCTCGCCCTGAAAGTTAGTTCCACGGATATCCGGTGTACGACCATTCACCTCATTCGGCGAACGCCGGCCAGGGATATGCTGGGCCGAGCAAAAACCCGGAAACGCGAGGGATCGAACAGAAGCAGGCTTCAGGAGGGGTTTTTAGCCGTCCAGGATAGAGGCTGGAGTAGCATGCACCATCCAGGTCCGCCACGATTCACGACGGTCGGCACTGGCGTCGAACTGGCACCGCGAGATCCGAGTCCGAAACTCGAACCGGAGATCGAGTGGTCGATCCTCGACGCACCGGCTGACAGCGGCGTCTCGCTGGGCACGGACGCGGTCGAACATCTCGTTCCCGACCAACCTGGTCAGTACCGACTCCGGATGACGGCACCGGACGGCCCGCACGAGCTGACCGTCCGTGCGTATCCGGCCGTTACCCGTCCGGCTCGGTTTTCGGTCGCGGCCGACGACCTGCCGGCGGCCGAAAACGTGTGGATCTCGGCCCCCTTCAACGACCACATCCTGGGACGGGACCGTGCCCGTCGCGAGGGCGACCAGGTCGTCTTCGAGACGGAGCTCCCGCCGGGGACACACCCGGTGCTGTTCGTCCCCGACGAGAACTACCACGCGGCCGTCAGGGATGCTGTCGACGTCGACGGGCCAGAGCGGCCACGGATCGAACTCGACGCGACTGTCGACGACGGGTCCGTGACGGTCGAGGCGACGCCACTCGCCGGGCCGACGACAGACGAGACCGACGGCGACCTCGACGTGGAGTTCTACCTCGACGACCGGGACAGGCTCGACGGGTCGCTCACGATGGATGGCCGCACGGCACGCTGTGATCTCGGCGCGATCGAGGACTCGATCCGCGTCCACGCCGTCGCCGTCGGGGCGCGACACTCGATCGCCGATACCGTGACCATCTCGGCGGACGGGGACGTTTCCTTCCCGAACCAGCCGCCAGCCTGGACTGTGGACGCGACGATGTACGAGATCTTCACCCGGTCGTTCACCGGCCAGGAGGCCCCCAGTTTCCGGGCGCTCGAAGGGCGCGTGCCGTATCTGGAGTGGCTCGGAATCGACACGCTGTGGCTGACGCCGATCCTCGAGTCGTACGCTCCCCAGCGTGACGACGACGGCTACGAGCGCGGCGGGCCGCACGGCTATCACACGTTAGATTACTTCCGAACGGCCGCTGATCTCGGCACGCGAGAGGAGTTCGAGTCGTTCGTCGAAACCTGCCACGACCACGGGATCCGGGTGCTATTCGACCTGGTCGTCAACCACACCTCGAAACACCACCGGAACTTCCAGCTGGCCTCCGCCGGCGTCGACGAATATCGGGACTGGTATCGATTCGACGAGGACGGCGACGCCGAGAGCTACTTCAACTGGAATTCGATTCCGAACCTGAACTACGACTCGCTCGCGGTCCGCGAACACGTCCTCTCGGTGGTCGACGAGTGGGCACCGGTCGTCGACGGGTTCCGGTGTGACGTCGCCTGGGGCGTCCCCCACGGCTTCTGGCAGGAGGTTCGCGAGCGCGTGAAGGCCGAGGACGGCGAGTTCCTCCTGCTGGACGAGTCGATTCCACGGGATCCACAGGCCCACGAGAACGAGTTCGATCTGCACTACGATACGACGCTGTACGACCGTCTGCTGAGGATTGGTCGCGGGGATCGACCTGCGGTGTCACTGCTCGATGCGGTCCGAGCCGAACAGCGCGAGGGGTTCCCGCCGCGTGCGATGCACCTGCGATACATCGAGAATCACGACGAGAAGCGATATATCGACGAACACGGACGCGACGCCCAGCGTGCGGCCGCGGCCGCCACGCTCACGCTGCCCGGCATGCCGATGGTCTACTACGGCCAGGAGACGGCCATGACCCACTACCGCAAGCCGATGGAGTGGGGTGGTGACGACGAGTTGAGGCGGTTCCACCGAGAGCTGATCCGGACGCGAAACGAACACGCGGTCTTGCGCCGTGGCGACCTCGTGGACGTCGCGTTCACGGCCGACACCGACCGTGCTGTCGCGTTCGCCAGGGAATACCAGGGTCGGCGCGTGGTCGTGTTGCTCCACTTCGGAGAAGATGCGGCGTCGATCTCCGTCGACGAGACGCTCGCGGAGACGGATCTCGTGACCGACAAAGCGGCTGAGATCGACCGGACCGGCGACGGAACGACAGTGACTGTCGACACTGTCACCGTCCTGGACACGCGTGGCTGACCAGTGTCGACACGATCGGGAAAACGGGACGGAAGCGTGGTCAGTACGACCGTTCTTTGGGCTCGTAGGTCTGCTCGTCACCCTCGAGGATGACCGGCTTGTAGTACAGTTCAGGCGAGCCTTCGTTCCAGGCGAGCATCGTGTGTTTGATCCACTCGTCGTCTTTTCGCTCCTGGTGGGCTTTCCGCCAGTGTGCGCCACGGAACTCCTCGCGGGCGAGCGCGCCGACAGTGATCGCCTCCGCGAGGTCGATGATGTTTCGCGTCTCGATCGTGTGGATCAGGTCCGTGTTGTACGTCCGGGACGGGTCGGCAACTGCGACGTCCTGATAGGCCTCGCGAGCTCGCTTGAGCTCTTCGAGAGCCTGTTTCAGCCCTTCCTCCTCGCGGAAGACGTTGACGTACTCGGTCATCGTCTCCTGGACGTCCGATCGGACTTCGGCGTGGTTCGTTCCGTCGCGTTCCAGGAGTGCTTCGACACGATCGCGATCGCGCTCGACGGCCGTTTCGAGGACAGCTTCGGGTTCGGTCATCGCACCGTCTGCGGCCGCGTCCTCGCCTGTGCCCGCCACGCCGAGTTCCACCTCGGCCTCGACAGCTGCGTCCTCGCTTTTCGCGGACGGGCCGGTCTCGATGCGCGCTTTGGCCATGTCGCCGCCGGCAGCGTGCGTGCCCGCGCGTGCGCCGAACACCAGGAGTTCGGGGAGGGCATTGCCGCCCAGCCGGTTCGCGCCGTGCAGGGAAACACAGGCCGTCTCGCCGGCGGCGTACAGCCCGTCGATACAGGTCTGGCCGTTCTCGTCAGTCTCGATACCTCCCATCGCGTAATGCTGGCCTGGCTTGACCGGCATCGGTTCCTCGAGACCGTCGACGCCCTCGAAGTCCTCCGCCAGGTGAAGGATGTTCTCCAGTCGGTCGATAATGCGCTCTTCGCCGAGGTGGCGCATGTCCAGATGGACGTACTCGTCTTCGATGCCCCGCCCTTCCTGGACCTCTGTCAGCTCTGACCGCGAGACCACGTCACGCGAGGCGAGTTCACCCTCGTTGTTGGCGTAGCCGTGTTCGAACATGAACCGCTCGCCCTCGTCGTTGTAGAGGATCCCGCCTTCGCCACGGACCCCCTCGGAGATGAGCACGCCCGTCGAGGGAAGCGTCGTCGGGTGAAACTGGATCATCTCCATGTCTTCGAGGGGGACACCGGCGCGATAGGCCATCGCAGCGCCGTCGCCCGTGTTGGCGACGGCGTTGGTCGTGTGCTCGAAGACCTGTCCCAGGCCGCCGGTCGCAAGGATCACGCCGTTCCGTGCGCGGAAGCCGGCGACGTCGCCGGACCTGATCTCGTAGGCGACGACGCCGTGACACTCCCGGTCCTCGGGGTCGTCGTGGTCGGTCACGGCGAGGTTCATCACGTACCACTCGTCGAAGACGTCGATCCCGCGCTTGACGACCTGCTCGTACATCGTGTGCAGCAGGTGGTGGCCGGTCTCCGCGCCGGCGTAAGTCGTCCGCGGGAAGGACAGCCCGCCAAAGGGTCGCTGGGAGACCCGGCCATCGTCCTCGCGGGAGAACGGCATCCCCCAGTGTTCGAGCTGAATCACTTCGTCGGGCGCGTCCTGGGCGAACGTGTCGATCGCCGGGGCGTCGCCCAGGTAATCCGACCCTTTCACTGTGTCGTAGGCGTGCAGCTCCCAGTCGTCGCCCTCCCGCAGGGCGGCGTTGATGCCGCCCTCCGCCGCGCCAGTGTGGCTGCGAACCGGGTGGAGTTTCGTGACGAGTGCCACGTCGGCACCCTCTTCGTGCGCTGCGATGGCCGCACGGAGGCCGGCACCGCCAGCACCGACCACGATCACATCGTACTCGTACATTGATTACCGTCTCTACGGAGCATCGTGACTTCAGGCTTTGCCCTGCTGTCACATCGCGCGGACGGTATCCACGCCGGTCGCCATCCGATCTGTCATCGTGATCGGTGTCCGTCCCGTTCGGATCGACCACACACCGGGAGACCCACAGCGATTGCCTTCCAGGCACTCGTTCGTTTCACTCACGAGCACGCAACGGTCCCAGCGGTACTTCGATACGGCGGCCAACGTCGATAATCCAGTGACACCGTCGCTCACGTCGCCGGTGTCACACTCGGCGTTTGAGTTCGCCGACAAAGAGCTTCCCGGCCAGTCGTGCCAGCGTCGGCACGTTTCTGAGTCCGTCGTTCTTCCACCAGAGTTCGTCCTCGCCGGCGATACTGTACTCGCCGAAATCCGGCACCGAGTTGGCTATTTCTCGCAGTTCCGCCTCGCGCTGTCCCTCCGGTGTCGACTCGTAGATCTCGTCGACGCGGTCGACGACCCACCGGGAGGCATCGAGCCGGTCGATGGTCGTCCGGAACGTCTCCTCGTCGAGCAGCCCGTGTTCGTACTTCAGCCGGTTCATCCGCTCGCCCGCCTCGTAGGTCGCATCGACGATGTCATCCCGCGAGAGGGTCTCAGTCTCGTAGCTCAACATCCGCTTCCAGCTGGGTTCGAGTAGCAACTGCCGGTGGTCTTCGAGCGTCTCCGCGAGCGGTTCGTACCCGTACTCTTCGGGGTCCTCGAAGGCCGGACTGCCCGGATCCAGAAACGGGGCCAACGGCGCGATAAACGGGACGATACGATCGTCGTCGATGTCCGAAAGCAGGTGTTCGGCGTACTCGACTGCGCCGATGGCATCCTCGTAGCGCTGGTCGGGCAGCCCGATCATGAAAAACACGTCGACGTTCCGACAGCCGTTGTCCAGCGCCGCCCGGAGCGTGTCCTCGATAGCCTCGTTCGAGACAGCGAACTTGCCCATCTTCTCGCGGATCTCGGGCCGGTGTGATTCGGGACTGAGTTCGAGGCTGTAGCGCTCGACGGCGGCGTCGATCATCTCGAAGTACTCCGGCGGTGCCGGGCCGAACAGCTCGAAGACGAACTCGTTTTCGGTGTCTTCCGCGGCCAGTAACTCGAAAAACTCCGCTGCGTAATCCCACCCACCCTGTCGGAGGTCGTGAACGATAAAGATCGGACCCTCCGAGAACGCGGTGATCGTCCGGACGTCCTCGATGAGACGCTGCGGTGACCGGAATGCAGGCTTCGGGCGGTCGTGGACGTCCACGTAGGAGTCGGCCCCGCCGCAGAACGAACACGCGTGGCGACAGCCTCGCGAGGTCAGCAACATCGTGATGGGCTTGTCGAGCCACCCCCTGTGGGGGAGCACCTTCCGGAGGCTGCCGTACTTGATTACGGATTTGATGGCGTAGGTGTACGACGGCACCGAGATATCGTCGAGATCGTCGGGCTGGTAGGTCAGCGGATTCACCTTCGTCTCGCCGTCTTCCCGATAGGTCAGGTTCGCCACGTCCGAGACGTCCCCGTCAGTGGTGAGAGCGTCGACGAGTCGCTCCATCGGCTCTTCGGTCGAATCTCCCCGGAGAACGTAATCGACCGAGGGATACTCGATCAGCTCCTCGTGATAATACGTCGAACTCAGCCCACCGAAGATGACCGGCGCGTCGGGGTGATGTGCTTTGACAAGTCGGGCGACTTCGATCGCCCCGTGTGCGTGCGGGAGCCAGTGCAGATCGATGGCGTATATCTTCGCCGTGCAGGCGGCGATGTCCGCCTCCGGATCGTACTCCGGATCAGTCAGCATCTCGCGTGCGAGGTTGATGATCCGGGCGTTGTATCCCGCGTGTTCGAGCCGGTCAGCCAGACTCGTCAGCCCGATCGGATACATCTCGAAAACCGGCGAGGAGGGGATGACGTCGCTTATCGGACCGAGCACCTCCGGCCGCTCCCGGAAGTCAAAGATACTCGGCGGGTGGAAGAACGTGACGTCAGGATCGGAAAACAGGAGACGGCGAGTCAGACCGGACCCACACGATCCGCGATTGTGGCCGGACGTGAAAAATCCCATACGCTCACGTAATGACCTGAATACCAAGAAGACACGGGTTCGTCGCTGACGAGCTCGGATACGCGGCTAGGTCCCCACACTGGTGGTTACAAGTGACGATGTTCCGCACAACCCCGATGCTGGACCGTTGCGAAACGACACGGCTACCGGTATCGACGACGCCCCTCGATGTCGCGGATCGTCGGCGGTTGCCCGATATCACTCGGAGGGTTTGGGACCGTTCTCGACCGACGGTTCGTCGTCCGTGTTCGCCCCCTCGAGCAGGAAGCCGGCGAGACCGGCCGCTGCCATCCCGATACCAGCGGCACGCATCGCGGTCGCGAGCCAGTCTTTGGGCTCTATGTCGTCGATATTCTCGAATCCCCTCAGCCACGTCCGGGCCGCGAGTTTGAGCAACAATCGCGGCGCGAGAGCGTGCAGGACGCCGTTGAGTGCGAGCGACGCGTAGCCAGCCCTGCGAACCGATCGGAACATACCTAGAAACGCGGCCCTCAGCGTGATTAATGTATACAATACAGAAACGCACGAACCACCCCCTGTCGTAGCGATTGGGGCGTTCACCAAAACTTGAGGTTGCTCTTGACGGCTTCGCGTTTGAGTTCCTGGATGTGCTCGGTCAGCGGGATGTCTTTCGGACAGACCTCCGTGCACGAGAACTGGGTCTGACACCGCCAGACGCCGTGTTCCTCCTCGACGATTTCCATGCGTTCCTGTTTGCGATTGTCGCCCTCGCGTTCGTCCATCGCGAACCGGTAGGCCTTGTTGATCGCCGCCGGCCCGAGATACTGGTTGTCGCCCGCGGCGATGTTACACGAAGACATGCACGCCCCACACCAGATACATCGTGTGGACATCTTGATTTTCTCGCGGTTCGCGCGGCTCTGGCGCTGCTCTTCGAGTTCGTCCTCGGGCAGGTCGTCGGGATCGAAGTACGGCTCGACGGCCTCCATCTGGTCGTAGAAGTGCTCCATGTCGACGACCAGATCCTTGACGACTTCCTGGTGGGGCAGTGGCTCGACTCGGATCGGCTCGTCGAGGTCTGCCAGCTGTGTCTTACAGCCCAGCCGCTGGCGGCCATTGACGAACAGCGCGTCCGAGCCACAGATCGCCTGCTGGCAGGAGTGGCGGAAGGTCAGCGAGGAGTCGTAGTGGTCTCTGGCGTAGATGAGCGCATCGAGCACTGTCATCCCCGTGTGGAACGGGACGACGAAGGTGTCAAACCGTGGTTCTTCCTTGCCTTCGACCTCGGGGTCGTAGCGGAAGACTTTCAGTTCGACAGTCTCCTCGTCGGCCAGCGAGTCGGCTTCCACCTGTTCGGCGGCCGCGCGGTCGACCCGCCGCGCTTCCTTCTCCTCGAGGCGTCGCGTTCGATGGACGCTGACCTCCGGTTGCGGAACCTCGGCGCTCGATCCGCTGGCTGTCGACTCGGTGCGTGCCTCGTCGGTGTCAGTTTCGGCTTCGGTCTCGACATCCGGTTCCGTGTCAGTGTCCGTGCTCATGCTAGATCACTCCCGTCAGTGTCCGTGCTCATCTCAGATCACTCCCGCCATCGCGAGGGCGACGCGGAACCCCTGCACGATCAACAGGACGCCCGCCAGTGCCAGCACACCGCCGACGACCCGTTTCTGGGTTCCTTCGAGCCCCATGTTGATCAATGCGTTGTAGACGCCGTTGACGCCGTGGAACGTCGCCGCGACCAGAAACAGCACCATCATCGAGAAGTACCCCACCTCGCTCATCCGGGCCTGCGTGCCGGCGAACCTGATATCGGAGGCGTGATTGACGAAGTGCAACAGGAAGAAATGAAACGCGAGCGTCCCGATCAGAAAGACCGCCGTCAGCCGCTGGAGCAGCCAGCGTCGCCCGCTGCGGTCGAAAGAGCTGTAGTGTTCGGCCATCTCAGAACGCCCCCGCGAGGAAGGTTGGCACGCTTGCGACCGCGATCGCACCCGTCAGGATCAGCGACGCGTAGAAACTCCTGTCCTGGGCGTGCAGGCCGATCCCGAGGTCGATCAACAGCAACCGGACGCCGTTGAGGATGTGAAAGACGGCCACAGCGAGCAATCCGACCTCGAGAATCCGGACGATCAGCAGGTTTTCGAGGCCGCTCAGCGTGGTATTGTAGATCGCCGGATCCGACGCAGTCGCCGTGCTCAACACGGCGATGTGTGTAAACAGGTAGCCCACGAGCACCCAGCCGGTGAACTTGTGGAAGATCCAGGCCCACATCCCGGCCGAGAATTCGGTCCAGCGACCGACGTCCTCGACCGTCCCGCGGTTGTATGTCTCACTCATACACGGCTCCAAGGGTGGCTCTGATTTAGCTTCTGTGGTGCAGGAGCCGAACAGTCAGCAGGTGTCGAAAGGTGTTTCCCCGTCGCAGAGCATCTCCGTGTATGAGCCTCGATGACCTCGACGCGGATGTGACTGCTGCAGCCGGGGAACTCGGCGAGTCGATCGATCTCACGCTCGATCGGGAGACTCGGACGGAACTGGCGATGCTGACCGCCGCACTGGGACCGACCGACACCGACGAACTCGTCCGCCGGGCCGTCCACGCGTTCTTCCAACAGCAGGTCGACACCGGTCGACTGGACTTCCAGCTGCGCGATCAGTACGACGTGACCTACGACGAATATCTATCCGGTATGACCTTCGACGAGATGACCGGCGGCGTCGGCGGGATGGGCGGGGCCGCCCAGGGCGACCCCGACGACCGTCGGTATCAGTTCTGACTGGCAGGACCCGCTAGTCGAGCACTTCCCCGATGCGCTGTGGTTCGCCCGACAGGGTCGGGTTTTTCTCGACGATCTGGAGCACCTCGTGGTCAGTCACGTCGGGGTATGGCTTCTGGATGGCGTCCTCGATCAGTGACTTTTCCAGGCGGAACTCGTGACCCTCGTAGATCACGTCCACGCCCTGTTCGTCGAACGACAACACGGTCATTGCGGGCGTGTTGGCACTGGAGCCTCAAAACGAGCGCGAATCACACTGACCGTTGTCACCTGAATCGACCGCGCACGGGAAGACGCACAGCGGTCGCCTTCCAGGCTCTCGTTCGTTTCACTCACGATGACGGAACGGCCCCACTGACACATCCCTACAACAGTCACTATCACGACACGCGTCAGACGAGCGGCAGACACACGGCAGACGCGTGCTATGGCTTTAATACGAACGGTCAACGTATGAGACGTGTGCTGTTTCGATCGGATCCGCTCGAAGAACTGGCGATCCCCGACGGGACAACTGTCGAGGAACACGACCTGGTCGCCGACGGCGACGTGCTGGTCGGCGGTCAGTCGACCGTGGAGTTCGGCGTCCGCGGGCAGAACGTGATCGCCGGCGAGCGCGTCCGCTTCGGCGGGCACATCGAAGCGGAGGGCGACTGCCGGCTGGACATGTGGTGTGACGTCGCGGACAACGTGCTCGTCGGCGAGGACGCCTACCTGGGCGAGCGCGTCCACGTCGGCGGCCAGCTCAAGGTCGCTGGCGACATCGACATCGGTGACGACGTCGACATCGAGGAGGGTTTCGAGGCCAACGGCTGGATCGTCATTCGCAACCCGATGCCGACGATCGTCTTCCTGTTTGTCTACCTCGGTCAGCTATTGCGGATCGGCGAACAGGAGGCCGCAGAGGACGCCCTGTCGCAGTTGCTCGACGGTGATCACGACGACGAACCGGTGATCATCCCCCGAGGGGCGACCGTCAGCGACGACGCCTGGCGAGTCTCGACGCCGGCGCGGATGGGTGACGACTGTCGGATCCACGGGAACATCCGGGCCGAATCGGTGACGGTCGGCCGGGACAACGTCCTCTTCGGGAGTCTCCGGGCCAGAGACGACGTCGTCGTCGGTCGCGGCTCGGACATCAAGGGGAACGTCACGACCCGCAACGGCGACCTCGAGATCGGTCCCGGCGTCAAGATCTGGGGCGACGTCGCCGCTGAAAACGTCCGACTACACGAGAACGCGACCGTCGACGGGACGATCCGCGCCGGCGGCGAGATCGAACTTCATACAGCGGACGTGCTGGACGATCCCGACGAGGACGCCGAGGCGATGGCCGAGATGGCCGCCGAGATGGAGGGCGAAACAGATCCCAACACGGATCCACCCGAGAACGAAAGCGACACCGGCATACCAGCCGTTGACAGACGCAGTGACAACGAGTCCGAAAGCGAACACGGGGACGAATCCGACGACGACACGGTTCCGGAGTCACCTGAACCGGTCACGGACAGTCCGGACAGCGACCACCCTGATCCGGCGGCCTGAGCGGACGCGGTCTCACCGTGCGGCGCGATCTCACAGGTCTTTACCGCCGTTGGCGTCGATGACTTCACCGGTGATAAACGACGACCGGTCGCTCGCTATGAACGCGACGATTTCCGCGATTTCTTCGGGCGTGCCCAGCCGACCGAGCGGCGTGTCGTTCCTGATCTGATCTTTGATGCGCTCGGGTAACTCCTCGACCATTTTGGTCGAAATGAACCCGGGCGCGATACAGTTGGCCGTCGATCCCTTGGGGGCGAGCTCGAGCGCCAGCGTCCGGGTGAAACCGAACATCCCCGCCTTGGCCGTCGCGTAGTTCGCCTGTCCGAAGTTGCCGCCCTTGCCGATGATGCTGGAGATGTTGATCAACCGCCCCTCCTCAGACGTTGCCAGGTCGTCGTAGAACGTCTGCGTGGCGTGGAACGCGCCGTCGAGGTGAACGTCCAGCACCGTATCCCACTCTTCGTGGGTCATCTCCGTGAACTTGACGTCCTGGTTGATCCCCGCGTTGTTCACCAGAACGTTCACCTGTCCGAGCTCCCTGTGGACCTTCTCACCCATCCGCTGGACCGCTTCCATGTCAGTCACGTCAGCTTGGACGATCAACGCGGTGCCACCCGCCGCTTCGACCGCTTCGGCGGTCTTTTCGGCGCCCGCTCTGGAGCTTCTGTAGTTTACGACGACGTTGTGCCCGTCTTGGCCGAGCCGCTCGGCGATGGCTCGACCGATCCCGCTTGAGGATCCAGTCACGACACAGGTTTTCCCACTCATGTGTCGAGTGACAGCCTACCGGGGCAAAACAGTAGCGACTACCGCAAATATTCCCCGTTGGTCAACTGCCTCGGGGTCAAGCCCCGAGGTATCCGCCTTGAGTGTTACTGATAGGGATTAGCGTAGCCGATCGGAGAAATCCACCTCCGATCGGGTGATGG
>JBMCBU010000013.1:0-19145 GCA_048623335.1 Halapricum sp. | reverse complement strand
TACGGGCACGTCGTTCGCGGAGCGAGCTGATCGCACACGAACTACTCGCGAGCCGGCCGTCGTCAGCTTCTTTCCGCTCTGGACCGAACCGTCTCGCATGAACGACGACGAGTCACGCGATCTGTACGACCGTGCACTGTCGGTCATGCCCGGCGGCGTCAACTCCTCGGTGCGGGCGACTCGCCCGTACCCCTTCTTCGTCCAGAAGGGCGACGGCGGCCACGTGATCGACGCCGACGGCAACCGCTACATCGACTTCGTGATGGGCTACGGGCCGCTCTTGCTCGGCCACGATCTGCCCGAATCGGTCCAGGCCGCAGTCCAACAACGGGCCAGCGAGGGGCCGATGTACGGTGCGCCCACGGAAGTCGAGGTCGAGCTCGCCGAGTTCGTCACCCGCCACGTCCCCAGCGTCGAGATGATCCGGTTCGTCAACAGCGGGACCGAGGCGACCGTCTCGGCCGTCCGACTCGCCCGCGGTTACACCGGACGGGACAAGATCGTCATCATGGAAGGCAGTTACCACGGCGCGCAGGAATCGACGCTGGTCGAGGGCGAACGCGCACACACCACACCCTCCAGTCCGGGCATCCCCGAGAGCTTCGCCGAACACACCCTGACGGTCCCGTTCAACGACGAGACGGCCGTCCGCGAGGTCTTCGAGGAACACGGCGGGGACATCGCCGCGGTGCTCACCGAACCGATCCTGGGCAACCACGGCATCGTCCACCCGGTCGAAGGATACCACCAGACGCTGCGCGAGTTGTGTGACCAGCACGGCTCGCTTCTGATCTTCGACGAAGTCATCACGGGCTTTCGCGTCGGCGGCCTCCAGTGTGCCCAGGGGAAGTTCGGGATCGATCCCGACGTGACGACGTTCGGCAAGATCGTCGGCGGCGGCTTCCCGGTCGGCGCGATCGGCGGAAAGAGCGAGATCATCGAACACTTCACGCCCGCGGGCGACGTGTTCCAGTCGGGCACTTTCTCCGGTCATCCCGTGACGATGGCGGCTGGGCTCGAAACGTTGCGATACGCCGCCGAAAACGACGTCTACGACCACGTCAACGACCTGGGTGAGCGGCTACGCTCCGGGATCGCTGCTATCCTCGAAGACCAGGCACCGAGCTACACCGTCGTCGGGACCGACTCGATGTTCAAGGTTATTTTCACCCGTGACGGTGAGTTCGGTGCTGAGCACTGCGAAAGCGGCTGCATCCAGGAGCCGACCTGTCGGCGTTACGAGCACTGTCCGAAAAACGGTGCTGACGTCGACCGCGCCGAGACCGAACGCTGGGAACGACTGTTCTGGCCCGCGATGAAAGCGCAAGGGATCTTCCTGACCCCCAACCAGTTCGAATCGCAGTTCGTCTCCGCCGCCCACACCGAAGAGGACGTCGAAGAGACGCTCGAAGCCTACAAGCGCGTGCTTTGATCAGTCGGGGAAACGGACTCGTCCACCCGTCCCCGGAGAGGACAGCCACCCGAGCCCGAGAGACCGAACTAGTCTCCCCTCGGTGGCGTGACCCACCCTGCGCCGGGAATCGTGTCCCGAACGTCGAAGTCGAAGCGGTCGGTCACGAACAGTCCCAAGCCCAAAAGCACCGCTAGCCCGACGGGGATCCAGTTGCCGAACGCGGCGTTGATCGCCCCCCAGAGGATGACGAAGCTCACCAGGTCATCGAGCATGAACGCACACGAGCGCAGGCGAACGAACAGCGCGTGGGTGTCGAACGCCAGATCGAACAACACGACCGAGACAGTCGCCGACAGCACCCAGCCCGCGTAGTTCGACCACGGGACGCCGTAGTAGGCTCCGCCGCCCTCGTAAGCCCAGAATCCGAGGCCGACAGCCGCCGGATCCAAAACGAGGTCCATCAGGAGGACGGTCGCGATCACCGCGAGCAGACGGACACCCGTCGAGCGTGCCTTCTCGCCGAGCAACAGCAGACAGAGCAGGTAGCTGTTGAGCACCAGCGGGAAGAAAAAGACGGGGAGACCGATCGGGACCAGCCCGAGAAGCATCGGCCCGAGGTCGATCCCGTACTCGAAAGCCCCGTAGGGCCAGCCAGTCGAGACGCCGAGTAGCTCGATCCCGAACGCGTAGGCCGTGACGGCCGCAAGCGCGACCGCCGCCCGCCGATCGATCAGCGGCGCGAGTCCGGCGACCAGTGGCAGCCGCATGACGATCACGCCCATCAGGATGAACCACGGGTTGAACGACATGAACGAGATCGGGTCGGGGTACCACCCCATCGCCGAAGCATAGAGCGAGATCGCACCGACCACGGGGAAGACCACGGCGATCGTAAAGCGGTTCTCGGCGACCAGCCGGTCGAGCCAGGTCTCGATGCCGGCTCGGTCGCGCCGCTCTAGTGGCGGGAACGGTGATTCAAGCATACAACATCACCCACAGCGCCGCCATCGTCAGGACCGCGCCGACGACCGTGTTGATCGCTGGATACCACCAGTAGGCACGATCGACCGCCACCGACGAGCGGGCGATCGCGATCGCAAGCAGGGGATAGATGCCGAGCACGCCCCCGAGGAACGGATGGACGATCCCGAACGCGACTGCCGCTCCGAGCCAGACGAGCGCACAGTAGGCGTATGTCCAGACCGTTCCGAGGAGCGTCGCCGTCGTCCGGATTCCGGCCTCGCGGTCGGGTTCGATGTCGGGAATCGCGCTGAACGTGTGCATCGCCATCGTCCACAGCCAGCCGCCGACCATCGCCGCCAGCGGCGGGTACCGGCCCGCGACCGCGGCGTATGCGGCGATCCCCGGGAGCGCATAGAGGCCGTTCGAGAGTGAATCGAGGATCGGCGTCGTCTTGAATCGCAGCGGAGGCGCGCTGTACTCGATCGCCAGCAGGTAAAACAGTCCGATCGGGGCGACCGCCTCGGCGTTCAGAAACAACACCAACAGGACACCGAGCCCGCCGGACGCGAACACGGCCAGGATCACGAGCGGATCGCCCTGGTAGCGCACTTCTTTCTCGTCTTTCTTCGGGTTGATCTCGTCGATGTCCGCATCGAAGATATCGTTGATCCCGTAGAGAAAGACGTTCGCGGGCACCAGAAAGTACGCGAAGAGCACGATCGCGAGTGGCGAGAACAGTTCGGCAGGCGTGCTGGCGGCGTAGGCGACGCCGACGATCACCGGTCCGGCCAGATACAGCCAGAACCGGGGTCGTGAGAGCCAGAACAGATACCCCAGCGACGACTCCTCGGAGGGGAGAACACCGCCGAACCAGTCCTCGAGATTGGTATCTGACATGCGTCGATGGCTTCAGTTACAGGTCGTCAGCCAGTGCCTGTGCAGCGTGTTGGCCGCTGATCAGCGTCATCGGGACGCCGATCCCGGGTGTGGTGAACGAGCCGGTGAAGTACAGTCCATCGACCGCCGAGGAGCGGTTGTTCGGCCGAAGGAGCGCGGTCTGGCGCAGCGTGTGGGCCAGCCCCAGCGCGGTCCCCTCGGTGGCGTTGTATCGGTCGAGGAAATCCTCGATGGCGAACGTCTCTTCGACGACGACCCGATCCCGGAGGTCGACGCCAGTGTTCGCCGCGACGTCGTCGAGGATCTTCTCGCGGTAGCGCTCCCGGAGCGCCTCGGTGTCGCGCAGTCCGGGGGCGACCGGAACGAGCACGAAGAGGTTGCTGTGCCCGTCGGGTGCGACGGCGTCGTCGGTCTTCGAGGGGACACAGAGGTAGTAGGCGGGATCGTCGGGCCAGGCCGGTCGATCGAAGATCTGCTCGAAGTGCGGATCCCAGTCTTCCGGCAGGACGAGCGTGTGGTGGGCCAGTTCCTCGACGCCGCCCTCGACACCCAGGTACATGAGGAATGCAGATGGGGCGTACGTTCGGTCGTCCCAGTAGCCGGCGTCGTACTGGCGCTCGTGCTCTGGCATCAACTCCTGTTCGGCGTGGCGGTAATCGGCGTTGACCACGACTCGATCGGGCCGGTAGATGTCGCCACCGACGGTCTCGACGTGGAAAGCGTCCTTCCGGCGTGTGATCTCGTCGACTTCGCTGTCGGTTTCGAAGGTGACACCGAGGTCCTCGGCCAACTCGGCGATGGCGTCGACGACGACGCCGACCCCGCCGGGCCCGTCGCCGTCTTTCGGGACGGGATAGTAGACGCCGAGGTTGAAATCGACGTGGCTCATCATGTTGTACAGCGCCGGCGTGTTCGCCGGGGAGCCGCCGAGAAAGACCAGCGTGTACTGGACGATCTGCTGGAGTTTCGGGTCGTCGAAGTAGTCCTCGACGTGGCCCTGCATCGACCCGATGAGTTGCAGTCCGATCGGAGCCGCCCGCATCACGTCGAGATCGATCCAGTCCCGGAGCCGCGAGCGGTCCTCGTAGACGAACTTCTCCATCGCGGTCCGGTAGTGGGTCTCGCTGGTCGCGAGATACGCCTCGAAGGCCTCTCCCGCGCCCGGTTCGATCGACTCGAACAGCTCGCGGTTCTCCGCCCGGTCGGGGCTGATATCGATGACCCGATGGTCCTGGGAGTCGCTCGATCCCCTGCTCGGGGCGTCGGGGAGCGTGCTCGTTTCGTCGTCTTTGTAAAAGATCCGATAGTGTGGGTCGAGCCGCTGTAGTTCGTAGAAGTCCTCGGGTTCGCGACCGAAGTGCGCGAAAAAGCGCTCGAAGACGTCGGGCATCAGATACCACGACGGCCCCATGTCGAAGACGAACCCCTCGCGTTCCAGCCGACTCGCTCGCCCTCCCAGTTGTTCGTTCTTCTCCAGCACGGTGACGTCGGCTCCGGCGTCAGCGAGATAACACGCTGAGGAGAGCCCACCGATCCCGCCACCGACGACCACGACCTGCTGGTCCGAAATCGATTGCATCACCTGATATACTGATTCGGACTGGCATAAATCACGTGCCAAACTGCCGGGGACACAAACTGCCGGAGGGCGAGATGACACGTCGTCGCAAGTGCCGCGAACCGAGGGAGGGATCGCTGTACGTCCATTCCGGGTCGACCGCACCGGTGAATCGTCAACTGCTCCGGGGTCAAGCCCCGGGACAGTCGCCTTGCACCGCGTGTACAGTCGTCACTACCAGCCCCACCCATCGAAGCCCTTATCAAGCAGACTCGTCGACGAACGACGAGAGGACGACAATCGATCGAAAAGGCATGGGAGGAACGTCGACAGTTCGCGGCGTTGATCTGACGGACGGGGAGACGATGCTGGGTCTCGGGTCACTCGTGGCGTTTCTCGCAATCTCGATGCTGGCGGTCGTCACCGAGCAATGGAAGTTACTCGCGATCGCCTGGGTCGCTTTCGGCGCGATGGCCGGTGGCGCACTCCTCGGTGCACGCGTCGACGACCGCCGCCCGACCAGACTCGTGTGGGGCTACGGCCTGGCGAGCGGTGCGATGATCACCAGCGCCGCGGTCTTTCTGGTCCCGCAGGCGATCGGTCAGCACGCGAAAGTCGGCGGGTTCGGCATCGCCGCCGGCGTGCTGGTCGGCTACAACGCCCACACTGTCGGCCACCGGCTGACCCACCTGGAGTTGCCGATGGACACCACGGCGACGGAACTTGCCGCCCACGCGCTCTCTGCGGGACTCATCATCGGCGTCATCTACGGAGCGATGCCCGAACTCGGACTCTTGCTCGGGCTGGCGATCGTCTCACACAAGGGCCCCGCCGGGTACGCTGCCGCCCGTCGATCGACGCTCGCTGGCGGCTCCGCGCTGCCGATCCTGTTGCCGGCGGCGGGCGTCGGTCTGACGGCGATCCCCGTCGCGACGATCGCGTTCCCGGACGCCGCCGTGTTCAACGCCGCCGTCTTCGGGTTCGCCTCGGGCGTGTTTTTGCACGTCGCGATGGACTTTCTACCCACGTGCGAGGTCGGCGGCGAGATCGACCGGCTGTCCGACCACGACGACGCACGCACAGCCCACGACGGACACGCACACGCGACCCTCGACCGGATGCGAACCCACGCGCTGGTGAGCACGACACTTGGCGGACTCGCCGTGTTCGTCGCGTGGCTCGCGGTCGCCGGATAGCACGCGGCGGCTTCGTCCAGTGCGAACCCGATGTCGACACTAGACCGGCGAGCAGGTCGTCTCGATGACGTACGTTTCACCCTCGATCGAGCAGGTGGTCTGGACGTAGGTGGTCCGAGCGGACTGCTCGGGATCGCAATCGACGCCAGTCTCGCGCTCGGAGACGTCCGTACAGTCCTCGACCCTCCCGTCAGGCAAGGCGAGTCGGTCGTCGCCGCGAAGGGCGTAAGATCGCCCCCACTCCGGAATCGAGTGCACGGTGATAGGCTCGTCCTCGACCGTCGTCCGGGCGACGATGCGGGCGACGACGCCGTCGTCGTAGACGTGCGGAACGAGCGTTATCGCCTCCTCGAGATCGGCCTCACCGAAGGTCTTCAGACAGACTGCCGGGTCGAGATCGAACGCATCCACCGCGAGGTCGATGCCATCGGTAGCCAGCGCCTCGAAGAGGGCAGGATCGACGGTCTCCCGGAACGCCTCGCGCACGTCGTCGAGGTCGTCGTAGCCCTCTCGCAGCGTCGCACGGACGACCTCGGCGTCGACTTCCGCGAGTACCTCCGAGACGGAGCCGGCGATCGCGTCGCTACCCAGGAGGTCTCGTCGCGAAGCCTCACCGCGGCGCAACTTCTCGGCAGCGGTCATCGTCTCCACACACCCTCCACCGTCGACGATCTCGTCGAGCGTGTTCCGATACTCCTCGTAGTCCACCTCGTCGGTCATACGTGTCTCTGTGGAAGGCAAGCGGTATCAACACTCCCGTTGGAGACACCGACCGATTCAAAAAGTATGATGAACAAATATCCCAATTGTTATCAATCAGTCGGGTATCTGACTGAAGTATGAACCCACATGCCGACGACCCGAGGCGGCTAACGCGGCGTCGGGTGCTCGCTACGGCTGGCGTCGCGGGACTCGGAGCGATCGCCGGGTGTCAGGACGGAACCGAAAGCGACGCCCCGACGAGAACGGAGACACCAACGGGGACCGATGCCCCGACGGGAGCCAGCGAACGATACCATCCCGGCCCACCGCGGTTCACCAGCGTCGGTGCCGAACCGCTGGGCGAACTGCTGCACGGCCAGGGGGAAGACACGAACCTCTCACCGTTAAACGTGGAACTGTCGGGCGTCGACGGCGATCTCGCACCGTTCGATCCGGACTTCGAGGAGAGCTACGAGTGGTCGGTCGTGCAGGCCCCGGACGGCTCCGAGGCCGAGGTCGGTGACGCGTCGGTCGTACACTTCGAGCCCGACGTCCCCGGCGAGTATCGACTGGAGATGGCGAGACCGGACGGAACAGATGATCTGACCGTCCGGGCGTTCCCCGAAGAGAGCGAGGACGATCCACAGCCACGGATCACGCTCGGTGTCGAACTGAGCGAAGACGGCGATCAGTTCGTCGTCGAGGCCGACGCCCGGCCGAGCCCCGAGGGAGACAACACCGTCGAGGATCTCGACGTGGAGTTCTACGTCGACGACCGGGACAGAGAGACACTGGAGGGGAACGTTTCGGTCGACGGTCACACTGCGACCGTCCCCGCCGACGCCGTCACGGACACTGTCCGGGTTCACGCCGTCGCCGTCGGGGACCGTCACAGCGTCGCCGACGTCGTCCGGCTGGAGTCAGATGGATCGACGACCCACCCGAACGACCCGCCGGAGTGGGTCGAGGACGCGATCATATACGAGATCTTCGTCCGCCGGTTCGACGACGAGGTGACCTTCGAAACGATCGAGGGGCGACTGGACTACCTCGACGAGCTGGGCGTCGACGCGATCTGGCTGACGCCGGTCCTGGACGCCCACAGCCACCGCGATGAGACCCAGCCCGGTGGCCCACACGGCTACGACATCATCGACTACTACGAGACGGCCGACGCCCTGGGCAGCGTCGAAGACTACGAGGCGCTCGTCGAGGCCTGTCACGAACGGGACATCAGAGTGATATTCGATCTGGTGATCAACCACACGGCTCGCGAGCATCCGTACTTCCAGGCTGCGAAACACGGGCGGACCGTCAGCGACGACGACCTGGGGTTCTTCGAGGGCGTGTCCGGCGACGACCAGGAGTTCTTCCGGGACCTCTACGAGTGGGAACACGGCGAGACGGCCCTGACCTACGCCTACTGGACGGGGATCCCCGTCGTCGATTACGACTCGCTCGCGTTGCGGTCGTGGCTGCTCGACGTGGTCGACTACTGGCAGGAGATCGTCGACGGCTTCCGGTGTGACGTCGCCTGGGGCGTTCCCCGGAGCTTCTGGATGAACGTCCGCGACCGGGTGAAAGCCCGCGATCCGGAGTTTCTCCTGCTCGACGAGACGGTCCCCTGGCACAGCGACCTCGCGGAGAACCAGTTCGACGCCCACTTCGACTACGGATTCAACGAGACGCTGCGTGCGATCGGCCGCGGCGAGGAAGACCCAACAGCCCTCAACGACGTGCTCGACGACCGAGCGGCGGAGGGCTATCCCGACCACACGACCTTCTTCAACTACGTCGAGAACCACGACATGGAGCGGTACCGCTCGATCGCCGACCGCGACTCGCAGCTGGCCGCCGGCGCAGCGACGTTCACGCTCCCAGGTGCACCGATGCTCTATTACGGCCAGGAGACCGGCGTGGCCGACCAGCGCGGGACGATGAACTGGGACAGCGTCGACGAGGCGTTGCAGACCCATTATGAGAACCTGATCGAGGCTCGCAAGTCGTTGTCCGAGCTGGCCAGCGACGCGCCGACGTCACCGGTCGAACTCGACGAGCAGCCCGAGGGCGTCGTCGCCTACGCCCGCGGCGGCGAGCAGAGAGTGCTGGTCGCGCTCAACTTCGGGTCGGACGCCGTGACGGTTTCGCTCCCGGCGGGCGTCGAGACGACCGATCTGTTGAGCGGTGAAAACGTTGCTGACGGCGACGGCGTTCGCGTCGAACACGCAGTCGTGCTCCGCGCCGACGAGGCCGAACTATAGGCCGACAGCGAAGCCCCACGAGACACCGCCTGACAGGAGCTGCAACCCCGTCAGACTTAAATGCGCCTCCGGCGAAGCGGGGAACAGTCCGATGGCGAAAGTAGAGATCAACGTACCGGAGCACCTGGAGATGCAGATCGCCCAGCTCGTCGAGAAAGGCGAGTTCCTCAACCGCGAGGAGGCGATCGAAGACCTGCTCTCGACAGGACTGAAAGCATACAAGACCAGCGGTCCCATCGACGAGGAAGAGGAACCGGGACTGGAAGACGACGGGATGATGGGTCACGACGACGAGTACGTCTTCTGAGGTCGCGTGTTGCGTGCGACAGAGCGGGAGTGTCCAGGACACCAGTCTGGTAGTCTCTGGCGGGCAATCCTTATACGATTGTCTGTCCAACGAAGACACACGAATGCACAAAGACGAGCTCTTAGAACTCCACGAACACATGGTCACGATCATGGAGTACTTCCAGGAACAGGACCACGTCGAGGACGGGCTGTTCGACCCCTACGAGGAGCTCGACGTCACACCTGCGGACGTTCACAAGTCCAAAAGCGAGCACAAACACGCCGTGTTCGTGCTGGGCGAGGCCCTGGCCACGGCGATGAGCGACGACGAGTTCTCCGACGCCGGTCGTATCGGCAAGCGCATGAAAGAGCTGGCCGAGGACGCCGAATCGAAGATCTAGAACTGTGGGTCCCGCTCGTTCGCGAAGGCCGTAACTCCCTCCTCGAAATCAGCTGTCTCTGCCAGCTGTAACGCCGTCTCGGTTTCTGCCGACAGCGTCGCGTCCAGATCCGCGTAATCGGTCCGGAGCAGATCCTTGGTCGCGATCATCGCCCCACGAGGACCAGTCGACAGCGTCGCCAGCAGCGAGACGAGTTCGTCCTCGAAGGTCTCGGCGGGGTGGAGATCGGTGAACAATCCCAGTTCGGTCGCCCGCCTGGCGTCGACCAGTTCGCCGGTGTAGAGCAGTTTCAGCGCGACGTCGCGTCCGACGACGCGTACCAGGAGGTACGACACGCCGGCGAGAGCCGCCAACCCGAACCGCCGGAAGCCGAAGCCGATCGATCCCTCCGTGCTCGCGATCCGGAGATCACAGGCCAACGCGAGCGCCGCCCCCGCGCCGAAGGTCGGACCGTCGAGCGCAGCCACGGTCGGGAGCGGACAATCGTAGACGGCGGCGATGGCGTCGCCGACAGTTTCGAGGCGTTCGCGCCACGCCTGCGCATCGACATCTCCACGGACGCGGCCCACGTGGGCACCGACGTCCCCGCTGGCACAGAAGGCCTCGCCCTCGCCCCGGAGGAGCACACAGCGGGCGTCGGTCTCTTCGAGGCCGGCGAACGCGTCGATCAGTTCTGTCGCGGTCTCGGCGGTGAGGGCGTTCCGTCCGTCGGGATCGTCGATCGAACAGATGACGACCCGGTCGGAGCGCTCGACAGAGACGGTCATGGCTCGGAGGTCGGCCCAATCGAGCAAAAGCATTGGCGGTGAGGACACCACGACGGGATCTGCCCCACCAGTTTGGCGATGCTTTCAGAACACGGGGCTCCGATGGGGACGTATGCGCATTCACTGGCATCGTCGCGATCTCCGGGTGACCGACAACCGGCCGCTGGTCGAGGCCGACGCGGACGGCCCAGTCGTCCCGGTCTTTGTCTTCGACAGGGACGTACTCGAGCAGGCCGGTCCCCCGCGAGTCGCGTTCATGCTCGACGCGCTCGAATCGCTTCGTGAGGCCTACCGGTCGCGAGGGAGCGACCTGGTGATCCGTGAGGGTGACCCCCGCGAGGTGCTGGCCGAACTTGCCACGGCGTTCGACGCCGACGCCGTCACCTGGGGACGGGACTACTCCGGACTCGCCCGCGAGCGTGACGCCGACGTCCGACAGGCGCTTGATTCGGTCGGCGTCGCCCGCGAGGCGCTCCACGATACGGTCTGTCACGAGCCGGGTTCGATCCGCACGAACGACGGCGATCCGTACTCCGTGTTCACCTATTTCGGGCGCAAGTGGCACGACCGGGAGAAACACCCGGCAGCCGACGCGCCGGACAGCGAGCAACTGGCTGACGTTGTCGACGACGAACCGATCCCGACGCTCGAAGACCTGGGATTCGAGGAGCCGGAGGCGGAGATTCCGCCGGCCAGCACTGCCGCGGCCCGCGAGCGTCTCGAAGCCTTCTGTGAGGAAGACATCTATCGCTACGAAGATCGGCGTGACTACCCTGCCGAGGAGTGTACCTCACGGCTCTCGGCACACCTGAAGTTCGGGACGATCGGGATACGGGAGATCTACGAAGCCACCGAGGAGGCGAAACGGGACGTCGACGGCGAACGCCGCGAGTCGGTCGAGGAGTTCCAGGACCAACTGGCCTGGCGGGAGTTCTACACACAAGTGCTGTATTTCAACCCGGATGTCGTCACCGAGAACTACAAAGACTACGAGAACGAGATCGACTGGCACGAAGACGGCGAGGCCGTCCAGGCCTGGAAGGACGGGCGGACGGGCTATCCGATCGTGGACGCGGGCATGCGCCAGTTGCGCGAGGAGGCGTACATGCACAACCGGGTGCGGATGATCGTCGCCTCGTTTCTGACGAAGGACCTGCTGGTCGACTGGCGGGTCGGCTACGAGTGGTTCCGCCAGAAGCTGGTAGATCACGACACCGCAAACGACAACGGCGGCTGGCAGTGGGCGGCTTCGACGGGAACCGACGCCCAGCCGTACTTTCGGATCTTCAACCCGATGACCCAGGGCGAGCGTTACGATCCCGACGCCGGGTACATCAAACGGTACGTGCCCGAGCTACGCGAGACCGACCCGGAGATCATCCACGGCTGGCACGAGGCGTCGCTCACGCAGCGGCGGTCGGCCGCGCCGAAGTATCCGGATCCGATCGTCGACCACAGCGAACGCCGGGAGGAAGCGATCGAGATGTTCGAGGGAGCGAGAGGCGACGACTGAACGTCGGTGAACGACGCGAAAGACGGGCATCATCGCGAGTCCACCCCGTCGATCCGGTCGAGAAACGTGTCGAAGGCCCCGCCTTCGGCGTGGACGTGCGCGTAGGTTCCGAGGGTTTTGTACTCGGTCAGGCCGTCGCGGCCGTCTGCGATTCCCGTCCCCCGGACCATCGAAAACGCGAGCCTCGCGTCCGTGTCGAGATCTGCCACCGAGTAGTGAAACTCGTGACCGCGGTGTCGATCGCCCGCGTCGGCAGTGACCGTCCGGCGCTGTGCTGTCAGTTCGACGTGATCCAGCGCCTGGTAGCGGTCGGTCATCCGAATCGAGGCTGGCAGGACGTCAGCCATTCGGTAGCGACTACCGTCCGTCGTCTCGAGAGACGCTGCGAGTGTCATCATCCCACCACACTCGCCGAAGACGGGCGTGCCGGAGACGGCCCGCTCGTGGACCGCATCGAGCGTGTCGCTCGATTCGAGTTCGGCGGCGAACCGCTCCGGATACCCACCTGGGAGGTAGATGCCGTCACAGTCCGGGATCGGATCGCCGGCTACGGGTGAGAAGGTCCGGACGGTCGCCCCCGCCGCGAGACGTTCGTACACTGCGGGATAACAAAACGAGAACGCCCGATCGCGCGCGACGGCGACGCAAGCATCGGTGTCCGGTGATGTCGTCTCCGTCGTTGGGGCCGGCGGTTCTCGGGCTACTTCGAGTAACCGCTCGGTCCGGACGCGCTCGGCAGCCGCCGACAACGCTTCGCGAGAGGGCGTCGCCTCGTCGCCCATCACCAGCCCGAGATGCCGGTCGGGGACCGCGAGGTCCTCGCGTGGTGGGATCCGGCCGACGTACGACAGCGAATCGGGGAGTGCGTTCCTGATCCCTCGCTCGTGGCGGCCACCGTGCGCGCGCTGGGCGAGCACGCCGACCACGTCGATATCCGGCCCGATTCGAGCAGCATACGTCTGAAAACCCAGTGCCGTCGCGGCCACGCTTTCCATCCCGGCGCTCGCGTCGACGACGAGGACGACCGGCAAATCGAGCGCGTCGGCGACCATCGCGGTGCTCGAGGCGTCGCCGTCGTACAGCCCCATGACGCCCTCGACGACCGCTATGTCGCCGGTCCCGCGGGCGTAGTTGCGTCGCACTCCCAGACGGCCTTCCATCCACACGTCGAGCGTACGGGAGGGACGACCCGCGAGTTCGGCGTGATGACTGGGGTCGATGAAGTCCGGACCTGCCTTCGCGAGCTGGACCGTGTGACCTGCCTCCTGCAGGGCCGTCGTGACGACCAGCGAGGCGACAGTCTTGCCCACGCCCGAGGCAGTCCCGGCCAGAACGAACCCCTGCACGTGCGTCGATCAATCACACGATGTATTTAAATCTGGCTTTGTCTATGAAAACACTGGTTGTTTTCCGACGGGAGAAACGAGACATCGGTCAACTGCCTCGGGGTCAAGCCCCGGGGCAGTCGCCTTGTACCGCTTGTACACCGACTATCAGACGATCACCGACCAGAACGGCGCGACGAACTGAAAGAGGCTGAGATAACCGACGTACAGCAACGCAAGCATGGAGGCACCGATCGCTCCTTTCGGGGCATCGAGGTCGACTCCGCGGCGGAGTTCGGCGTTTCGAGCCTCGAACTCGAAGAAGTCCGTGATGAACAACCCGAGGATCAGCGTCGAGGCGACGATTCCACCGTGCTGGTTGAGCGTCGTGTAATAAAATGCGGTGAGTACCAGTGCGACACTCGAGACGACGTGCAGGGGATGGCGCGAGAGGCTGTCGACTTCCTCGCGGGCCTCACTGACGTGTCTCCGATGTGCGAGCAGCCGCGTGAAGACGTTGAGGAGGAGCAAGCCGAGCAGGAGATACTCGACGGTCCCCGCGCCGCCGACGAGTGAGTCGACGGCGCCGAGTGGCCCCGGGAGTTGATAGGCTGGCGCTGGCATACGATCAACTGCGATCCAGGCGCATATTAAGATGTTTCTACCGGCGAACCTTCCCGGGGAGAACCCTCGATCCCACCGAAGCAGGACTGACTCTCGGGAACGTGGTAGACCCGAAGCGTGTCGACGACGGCAGCCTCGATCGGCGTCAACGGCGGGGCGCGCCCCACGTCGCGGTCGTCGACGAGCAGCGTGACGTCGGCTTCTTCACGGGCGATCTGGGCCTGCAAGACAGGGCCACGCTCGGGAACCGGCACGACCCACTGGTCGAGCGAGGTGGCGAACGCGGCCACGGGAACGACGGCCGCAGCCCGGGTCTCCGGCGCGAACACGGGCGCATCGAGCCGGCGGGCGTAGCCGCTGGTGCCGGCAGCAGTCGCGAGCACGACCCCGTCGGCACGGAACTGCGCCATGCGTTCCGTGGGGGTTTCGAGTTCGAACTCGGAGATGTGAGCCGCCTGTTCGGTGACCAGCATCACGTCGAACAGCGCCCGTCCGAGGGACTGGCCGTCAATCTCGACCCCGAGAACGGGCAGTTCGAGTTCGGTCGTGTGGCCGTCCCGGACGCTGTCGAGGGCTGGCTCGACCCGCTTGCGTGACACCGACCGGACGCCGGTCCCCGCCTCGACCGGCAGGACCGGCGTCGAGCATCCTTCACGGGCGAGGTCCAGCAGGGCGGACTCGCCGATCGCGACGACGACATCCGCGGCGTCCCTGTCGGTGACTGTCGCCGCGTCTGCGGGCGCGTCGAGAGACCCGCCGGTCACGTGGACGCGAACGGCACCTGCCAGGTCGTCACTCATACCTCGGGGGTAGGTCAGGGTGGCAAAAAAGCCACCGCACCGGGGCGAGACACCGACGGGGAACACGCCTCATTCCTCGACGAGGATCTCCGCGACGGCGTCCCGATCGACCGTCCCGGAGGCCGTGCGGGGCAGTTCGTCGGCGATGGCGATCGTCTTCGGTACCTCGAAGGCTGCAAGCTGTGCCCGACAGTGGGCGTCGACCGTCTCGGGATCGGCCGCACCGACGATCAAGGCGGCGACGCGCTGGCCCCACTCCGGGTCGGGAAGCCCGACGACGGCGGCGTCCTCGACGTCCGGGTGGTCGGCGATTGCCGTCGCCACCCGTTCGGGATCGACGTTCTCACCACCGGAGACGATCCGGTCGTCGCGCCGACCCTCGATCCAGAGTCGGCCGTCGGCGTCTCTGTAGCCGAGATCACCCGTGTGCAGGCCGGCCTCGCCGAACGCCGCAGTAGTCCGGTCCTCGTCGAGATAGCCCGGCGTCACCGTCGGCCCCGAGACGACGAGTTCGCCCACGTCGCCCGGCTCTGCCGGTTCGCCGTCGCTGCGCACCCGGACGGTCGTGTTGACCAGCGGCTGGCCGACCGTCCCGGGATGTGCGACCGCCTGCTCAGGTAGGGCGGTGGCGATCTGGGAAGCTGTCTCTGTGGTGCCGTAGGTCGGACAGACTGGCACGTCCCGCTCGATGGCGCGTTCGAGCAACGGTTCGGGAGTCGGTGCACCCCCGAGCAGTATCGTGTCGAGGGAGGCCGGCGGCTGCCAGTCCGCATCGAGCAGGCGGTTCAGCATCGTCGGCACGAGCGAGATACCCGAGACCTCAAGCGCCTCGATGGCGTCGGCCGTCTCGCTCGCGTCGAACGCTCGCTGGACGATCAGCGTCGACCCATACAGCGCGGTCCGGACGATCGGCGCGAGCCCACCCATGTGATACATCGGGAGACAGCACAGCCACCGATCGCCGGGTGCGACGCCGAGCCGGTAGGCCGAGGCCTCGGCGCTGGCAAGCAGGTTCCGGCGGGTCAGTCTGACGCCTTTCGGTTCGCCGGTCGTCCCCGAGGTGAACATGATCACCGCGAGGGCGTCGGCGTCCCGGCCGATCGGGACGAACCCCTCCGGGTCACCCGTCGAGAATCGATCGACGTCGCCGTTGGCTTCGGTGGCGTCGGCCCGACCGAGCGGATCGATCGACACCGTCGTCTCGACCTCGAGTTCGCGTGCTGTCTCGACGGTCTCGGAGCCACAGATCAGTACGTCGATGTCCGCTCGTTCGGCCTGCGACGCCAGATCGGGAACGGGTCTCTCGACGTTCAGTGGGACGAGCACGCCGCCGAGACGGGCGACAGCGTGGACGAGCCGGACGAACGCGGGACGAGTCGGGAGGAGGAGTCCGACTCGCGTCCCAAACGAGACGCCGACCGATTCGAGTCCGGCCGCGAGCTCGTCCGCGTCGTCGTCGAGCTCGCGGACTGTCCACTGCCGACCGGTGTCGGCGTCGATCAGCGCCGTCCGATCGGGCGTCGTCCTCGCTCGATGGGTCAACAGATCGTACCGGGGCCAGCGGTCGGTCACGGGACCACCTCCACGCCGAGGCCGGGCGACTGCGGGACGGCGATCCGGCCCTCGGCGACAGGGCACGGGTCGGGTGCGAGATCAGAAGCCAGCCGATCGGCGGTCGCCAACCCGCAGGCCCGAACGTCGGGAATGGCGGCGGCGACGTGAACCGCAGCGGTCCGGGCGATCGCAGCGTCGACGGTGGTCGTCACGACCGGTTCGATCCCGCGTTCGCGAGCGCGCATCGCCAGCGCGTGGGCGTTGCCCGGTCCGCCGACGACCATCGGCTTGAGGATGAGAACGTCCGCGGCGTCGGCGTCGAGAACCGCCTGTGGGACGTACTCGACCAGACTCTCGTCGAGCGCGATGTCGACGCCGCGATCGCGTAGCTCGCGATGGCCGGTCAGGTCGTCAGCGGCGAGGGGCTGTTCGAGATACGAGACGCCCGTGCTCGCGAATGCCTCGATTGCCTCGCGGGCCGTGTCGCGGTCGTAGGCAGTGTTTGCGTCCACACGGAGTTCGACGGCGTCGCCGACGGACTCGCGGACGGCACGGAGCCGCTGCCTGTCCTCGGCGACAGGCCGCGCACCGACCTTGCACTTCAGTGCATCGAACCCGTCTTCAACCGCCGCTCTGGCGGCCGCAACCGTCTCTTCGACCGGCGCGTCACCGATCGTCGCGTTCACGGGGACGGTCGTGATCGTCCCGACCTCGCTGTCGAACCACTGATAGAGCGGGACGCCATCCGCCCGGGCGTCAGCATCGAGCAGTGCGGTCGCGAAACCGTGGCGCGCGGCGGGCGTCTCGGTGGCGTCCAGTTCGAGCAACGCCGGGCCGTGGCCCGAGCCGTCGCGATCGCTTTCGTCCTCGTCGGCGGCCGAAGCCGCGCGGTCGAGAGCACCTCGGCACGCCTCGAGGGATTCCGTCCAGCCGAGTAGCGGCGTCGCCTCACCGATCCCTTCCTCGCCGCGGTGGCGATAGGAGACCACAAATCCCTCGCGATCGTCGATCGTCCCGGCGGCCGTCACGAGCGGGTCGGTCAACTCGAGGGCGAACGGGTCGATCCTCATAGTGCCAGCCCCGCGGCAAAGAGCAGTGCGTGTGCGATCATCGTCTGGCCGGTCCGTTCGAGCGCTGGATTGAGCGCCTCACCGCCAGTCTCGGTGAGGACCGTCTTCGTCACGCGGATCGCCAGGGGCAGCGACAACAGGGGAGCCAGCGCCGGGAGGCCGTACTCGGGATCGAGCGCGAAGATCACGGGGACGACGTAGCCCATCCCAATCAGCAGGACGTATTCGGCGCGCGCGCCGCGATGGCCCAGGATGACCGCCAGCGTCCGCTTGCCGGTCTCGCGGTCGGTCTCGATGTCGCGGATGTTGTTGACGACGAGCACGCACGTCGAGAGCGCGGCCGCCGGCAGACTCGCGACGACGGCGTCGACGGGGACGCTCCCAGCAGGCAGGCCGAGCGGGAACAGCCCGACTGCGGGCGTATTGGCGACGGCCTGGACGTAGTAGGTGCCCGTGACGGCGACGACGCCGAAGTAGATGAACACGAACAGATCGCCCAGCCCGCGATAACCGTAAGGGTAGGGGCCGCCGGTGTAGAGTACGCCGGCGACGATCGAAGAGAGACCGACGACGAGGATGGGGACGCCACCGATCGCGACGAGGTAGACGCCGACGAGGACGGCCAGCCCGTAGGTGGCGATCATCGCCTGCTTGACGCGCTCGGGTTCGATCAGCCCGCCGGCGGTGACGCGGGTGAACCCCTCGCGGTCCTCGGTGTCCGCGCCCTTGACGGCGTCGTAGTAGTCGTTGGCGAAGTTGGTCCCGATCTGAATCAATAGCGCCCCGACCAGCGCCGCCAGCGCGGGCAGGACCGCGAGAACGTCGGCGTGGATCGCCAACCCCACCCCGACGACGACCGGCGCGGTGCCCGCGGGCAGCGTCTGCGGCCGGGCAGCCATCAGCCAGGCCTTCCGCCGGGAGACCTCTGCGGTACTCATTACTTTCCGGTTAGGACGGATTTCCCATAGCCGCTGTGATCCGACACGCCCCGGGGTTGTCGATAGGAGAGTCGAGGGCTGCCAGCGGGCTTTCGGCGTCCGAACGGGCGCGCGCTGGGCGCGCTCTCGTGCGCGCTGTGACGTCGTGCGAGGGACGACGGAGCGAGCGGAGTGAGCGACGGAGTCGGTTGGGGAGGCGTGTGGCGGTCGTGGCTGTACCGGTCGCGGAGCCGACAAGCATACGCTGAGCGAAGCGAGGCGGTTCCCCAGAATCGCCCTCACGAGGCGATTCCGGCCTTTTTCCCCAAGTTTTTCTCGCACAGCGGTTCTCGCGCGAGCGCTTGTGGGCGCTCGCAGCGAGAACCCGAGCGAGAAAAAGTGGTTTAGTAGTGCCAGGGAAACGCCTCGAAGTCGGGGTCTCGACCCTCGTTGAAGGCGTCCCGGCCCTCTTTGGCTTCGTCGGTCATGTACGCCAGCCGGGTGGCCTCGCCGGCGAAGACCTGCTGGCCGACCATGCCGTCGTCGGTGAGGTTGAACCCGTACTTGAGCATTCGCATCGCCGTCGGCGACTTCTCGGTCATCGTCTCGGCCCACTCCAGGGCGGTCTCTTCGAGTTGCTCGTGGGGGACGACCTCGTTGACCATACCCATCTCGGCGGCCTCCTGAGCGGAGTAGGTCTTCCCGAGGAAGAACACCTCACGGGCCTTCTTCTGGCCGATCTGTTTGGCCAGGTAGGCCGAACCGAACCCGCCGTCGAAGGAAGCCACGTCGGGGTCGGTCTGGAGGAACTTCGCGTGCTCGGCGCTCGCGAGCGTCAGATCGCAGACGACGTGCAGCGAGTGGCCGCCGCCGACCGCCCAGCCGGGCACGACCG
>JBMCBU010000012.1:0-19864 GCA_048623335.1 Halapricum sp. | reverse complement strand
CGATCACGACCACGAGCACGGCCACAGTGATCACGAGCACGAGACCGATCACACGAGAGGGGACCGATGACGCGTGTAACGATCCTCTCGGACAACGCTGTGTACGACTCGCGGCCGAAAGGGCTGCGAGCCGAGTGGGGGTTCGCTGCCGACGTCGGTGGCGTGCTCTTCGACACCGGGCAAACGGGGATCGCCGCCGACAACGCCGACAAACTCGGCCTGGGACCCTACGAGACGATCGTGTTGAGTCACGGCCACTACGACCACACGAAGGGGCTCCCGGCGTTCGTCGACGATGTCACGGAAATCTACGTCCATCCGGACGCGTTCGATCCCAAGTATCACGGCGAGGAGTCGATCGGTCTGCCGTACACCCGGGCGTGGCTCGAGTCCCACGCGACGATCAACACCCATCGCGATCCTGTTGCGGTGGCCGACGGAGTCTACGCGCTCGGAGAAGTTCCTCGGCGCTATCCCGACAGTTCGACCGGCACGCTCCGGGCGTCGGACGGCACGTCTCGCCCCGACCCGGTCCACGACGACCAGTCGCTCGTCGTCGAGAGCGAGGACGGTCTCGGAGTCGTCCTGGGGTGCTGTCACGCCGGGCTCCGGAACACGATCGCCCACGCAGAGGACGTCTTCGATCGTCCCGTTCGGACTGTCCTCGGCGGGACGCACCTCCGCTCGCCCGACCCCGACGAACTAGCCGAGATCGTCGCCTGGGTCGACGAGCACGTCGAACGGATCGCACCGACCCACTGCACCGGACACGACGCCCGCCGCAAACTCGAGGACGTGTTCGGCGATGACTACGAACGCGTCGGCGTCGGCTCGACGATCGAGCTGTAGCGGTTTGGGAGTATCAATTTGGCACTAGCAAAAGGATTATGCTCACGCACAACGAACCGTCACGTAATGACGCCCAAACAGGGAAACAGCGGTCGAAAGTCGGACAAACACTCGGAGCGAGGAAACGGACAGCCAGACCACGAACGGGGTCGGCAGAATCGGGGCCGCGACGGGCGCGGCGGCCGTGGTCGGGGTGGCCACGGCGACCACGGCGGTCGCGGCGAGGGGGGAACACGCGGGTACCGAGAGCGCCGTCGCGAGCGCGTCCGCGACGAGGACGGGCAGTTCGTCGAAACGGTCGACCAGGAGGCAGTTCTCGACGTGTTCGACGCCGTCGCCGGGCCGGTCGTCACGACGACGGACGTCTCGGACGTGCTCGGCCTGAGCGGCGAGTCGGCCCGGCAGAAACTCAACGAACTCGTCGAGCAAGGCGACCTCCGGCGACGAAAGACCGGTCGTACGGTCGTGTACTGGCAGGTGGAGTGACGGGTCGGGTGGAACGATGAGCGAGTACCCACCGGCCTTCGACACGGAACTGCCGGTCAGCCCCGGCGAGGGACGCTATCTCTGTGGTCTGCTGTATCGCACGCTGCTGGACGAGCCGCCGATCGGCAACGGCGAGCTCGCGAACTACCTCGGGGTCAGCGGTGCCAGCGTCTCCGAGATGATCGACGCCTTCGACGAGGCCGGACTGGTCGAGTACCAACCCTACCGTGGGGCGACGCTGACCGATGACGGCGAACGCCTCGCCCGCGAGATCCTCTGGCGACGCTGTGTCGTACGGCGGTTTTTCGACCGAATTGGCGGCGTCGACCTGGCGGACGAACAGGCCTACCAGATCGGCTGTCTACTCGAGGAATCCGACGTCGAGGCCCTCGCCGGGCAGGTCGACCAGCCGTGTCGAACTCGCTGTCAGGCAGATAGCGCCGAGGACTGTGCCGAACTGGCTGTCTGATCGAACGGTCAAAAGACCCGCGACCCGTGAGACCCCGCGCGGCGAACCCGCGCTCCCGCCGGTCGCGCAGTAGCTCATACGGGTGGCTATAACGTTTCGAAATGATTCGGCACGACGATGTGCCGAATGTCTTTACGAATGCATAGCCACCAGTATCAATAGGTCTTGGCGAAGTAGGCTGTCTCCTCGGCTTCTTCGCCACAGATCGCGCATTCGTCGTGGATCGGCTCCTCGTCCGCATCGAGCGGGACCATCACGATCTCGGCGGCGATGGCGTCTTTGATCGGCTCCTCGCAGGCCTCCTCGCCACACCAGCCACACTTCACGTAGCCGCCGTGCTGGCCGATCGTCCCGAGGATCTCCTCGCGGGACCCGGCCTCGCGGATCTCTCCCTCCAGGGTCTGCTCGGCTTCGGCGTACAGTTTCGCGTAGATGGTATCGAGGTGATCCTCGACGGTTCCGACGGCCCCCTCACGGTCGACGGTCACCTCCTCGCCGTCGGGGCGGTGCACCAGCGTCAACTCGTCGTCTTCGACCTCGTAGGATCCGATCTCGATGCGGAGGGGGACACCGTTGAGTTCGTGTTCGTTGTACTTGAACCCGGGATTGCGGTTGTCGCGGTCGTCGAGTTCGACGCGAACGCCTGCCTCCTCGAGCGCGGCCGCGACGTCGGCGGCGTACTCGAGTACCTCGTCTTTGCTGTTCTCGTCCCAGATCGGGACGATCACGACTTGCGTGGGCGCGAGCGTGGGCGGGAGGACAAGTCCCTGATCGTCGCTGTGGGTCATAAAGAGCGCGCCGAGCGCGCGCCAGGACAGTCCCCAGGAGGTCGTGTGCGCGAGTTGCTCGTCCTCGTTCTCGTCGACGTAGGTCACGTCGTAGGCCTCCGCGAAGGAGGTCCCGAGGTAGTGTGAGGTGGCGGCCTGGACGGACTTGCCGTCGGGCATCAACGTCTCGACGGTGGTCGTCGTGTCTGCTCCGGGGAACGTGTCGTGGTCGGGCTTGCGACCGGTCAGCGCGGGCATCGCCAGCACGTCCTCGTAGAGGCGCTCGTACTGATCGAGACGGGTCATCGTCTCCTCGAAGGCGTCCGCGGCGTCGTGGTGGGCGGTGTGGCCCTCCTGCCAGAGGAACTCCTTGGTGCGGAAGAACGGTTTCGTCTCGGTGGCTTCCCATCGAACGACCGAACACCACTGGTTGACCCGCATGGGCAGGTCACGGTGGCTGCGGATCCACTGGGCCAGGAAAGGCGTGATGATGCTCTCGGAAGTGGGCCGCACCGCCAGCCGCTCTTCTAGTTCCTCGTAGCCGCCGTGGGTCACCCAGGCGACTTCGGGATCGAAGCCCTCGACGATGTCTTTCTCCTTTTCGAGGTAGCTCTCGGGGATGAACATCGGGAAGTACGCGTTCTGGACGCCCGTGTCCTTGAACCACGAGTCGAGGTGGTTCTGGAGGCGTTCCCAGATCGCGTATCCCCGAGGACGGGTGACGATGAATCCGCCCATCGGCGCGTAGTCGGCCAGTCCGGCCTTCTGGACCAGCTCCGCGTACCATTCGCCCGTTTCGTGCTCTTTGCTCGTCGTGATACCGAGTTCTTGATCTGACATGGTTTCGAGAGGGGTCTCCGGGGCCGCATCGGTCTGTCCGAGCGCTCGCGGAGACGCGAAATCGCTCGCCGTTGTTCGAGACGTGGCCGAGCGCACTCCTAAACGTATCGAAAGGCTGGGAACGTCTCCCACCACGTCACAGCGACGGTTGTCCACCCCGCTCGGATCGACCACAGACTGGAGGACACGCAGCGCTCGCCCTCCAAGCTCACGTTCGTTTCACACGGGAAGGCCGGTGTCGGGCGGTTCCAGCGGTGAACCCACCCCGGGGCAGTCGCCTTGTATCGCTTGGACATCGGCACAGCGGTCGCCACCGGCGTGTGTCACCACAAGGCACTTTTCGGTGACTTGCGAGGGTGCACGTATGGTCGCCCGTTCCACGAGAGACGTGTTCGGATACGGTGTTCGATTGTTCGGCTACCTCCTCGTCACTGTCGTGTTCGCCGGAGCGCTGATCGGCGGCGGCGTCGGCGTCATCGTCAGAGTCGGACCCGGCATCGGGTTCGATGCGCTGACCGCCGGGAGTTACGCGCCAGTCGTTGCCGGCGGGGCGCTCGTATCGCTGGGCGTCCTCGTCCTCGTTGCGGGCGTGTTCGCCACTGTGTTCGCGCTGATCGCGGACGCGGTCGCGGTCGGGCTCGAAACCACAGTACTCCCGGAAACGGAAGCAACCCCGGAGGACGACACAGGGTCGCCGGTTGACGGGGGCGGCGAGCCAGTCGAACCCGGCGGCAGGTCGGCGAACGATCCGCTCGCGGGCGGGATGAAGCCCGCCGACGAGTCGGGCGAGCGCGGCGACGACCCGCTGAGTGGCACCACCGGGGCTGGGGACTCACTGGCAGGTGGGGACGATCCGCTGGCCGGTTCGACGGCCGGATCGGACGAGCAGACACGTGAGGAAGAGACCTGGCGAAAGGAAATCGAGTCGAAACTGGACGACGACGATCCGACGAGCGAGTAACCTGACTGTCGGCGTCGACCCGCACCGTTTTTACCTGCCGGCACACAATGGTGAGATAACCGAGCAGACGGCCGCGTGAGGCGGCCGAGGGACGCGTCGACGTGTCGTGCGGAGACGACCCGGTTCGGCGGCGATGGCCCACGGTGGGCCCGCCCATCCGAACCACGCCGGCCATCAGCGCGAGCGAACGTTCGAAGACGCCGCTCCGGTGGCCGTGCCGGTCCCCTGGCCTCCGCTGGCGGTCGTTCTCGGAGGGTAAACTATGGAAATCGAAATCGCAACTATCGGCGGCTACGAGGAAGTCGGCCGCCAGATGACCGCCGTTCGCGCCGGAGACGACGTCGTCGTGTTCGACATGGGATTGAACCTCTCGAAGGTCCTCATCCACGACAACGTCGAAACCGAACGGATGCACAGTCTCGACCTGATCGACATGGGCGCGATCCCGGACGACCGGGTGATGAGCGACATCGAAGGCGACGTGAAAGCCATCGTGCCGACCCACGGTCACCTCGACCACATCGGCGCGATCTCGAAGCTCGCACATCGGTACGACGCGCCGATCGTCGCGACGCCCTTTACGATCGAGTTGGTCAAACAGCAGATCAAAAGCGAGGAGAAGTTCGGCGTCCAGAACGACCTGGTGAAGATGGAAGCCGGCGGCCGTATGGCCATCGGCGACGAGAACGAGCTGGAGTTCGTCAACGTCACCCACTCGATCATCGACGCGATCAATCCCGTCCTGCACACGCCCGAGGGCGCGATCGTCTACGGGCTGGACAAGCGCATGGACCACACGCCGGTCATCGGCGACCCGATCGACATGGAACGGTTCCGCGAGATCGGCGAGGAAGGCGTCCTCTGTTACATCGAGGACTGCACTAACGCCGGCAAGAAGGGTCGGACACCCTCGGAGTCGGTGGCGCGCCGGCACCTCAAGGACGTGCTGCAGAGCATCGAGGATTACGAGGGTGGAATCGTCGCGACGACGTTCTCCAGCCACATCGCCCGCGTGAAGAGTCTCGTCGAGTTCGCCGACGACATCGGTCGCCAGCCCGTCCTTCTCGGTCGCTCGATGGAGAAGTACTCGGGGACGGCCGAACGGCTGGACTTCGTGGACTTCCCGGACGATCTGGGGATGTACGGCCACCGCAAGTCCGTCGACCGGACGTTCAAGCGGATCATGAACGAAGGCAAGGAGAACTTCCTGCCGATCGTCACCGGCCATCAAGGCGAGCCGCGGGCGATGCTCACGCGGATGGGCCGCGGCGAGACGCCGTATGAACTGGAGGAGGGTGATAAGGTCATCTTCTCGGCTCGGGTGATTCCGGAGCCGACCAACGAGGGGCAGCGTTACCAATCGGAGAAGCTGCTCCGGATGCAGGGTGCGCGAATCTACGACGACATCCACGTTTCGGGCCACCTCCGCGAGGAGGGCCACTACGAGATGCTCGAGGCGCTCCAGCCGGAGAACGTCATCCCGGCCCACCAGGACATGCAAGGGTTCGCGCCGTACGTCAGCCTCGCTGAGAAGTTCGGGCTCGCGGTCGGGGATGGGCTGCACATCACGCGCAACGGCAACATGATCCAGCTGGTCGAGTGAACCGAGCATGAGCGAGCGTACCGACACCGCGGAGGCGGTTTCGCAGGCTATCGCAGCCCGGCAGGAACTCGTCAACGACGCGATCCCACGCCAGCTTCCGATCCAGGAGCCCGAACGTCTCTATGAGGCCTCGCGGTACCTGCTCGACGCCGGCGGGAAACGACTGCGGCCGACGGTGCTGTTGCTCGCGGCGGAGGCGCTCGCGGACGTCCCACCGTTGAGTGAGGACTACCGGGCGTTCCCTGCCCCGGAGGGAACGATCGACATGATGGCCGCCGCGGTCAGCATCGAGACGATCCAGTCGTTTACGCTGATCCACGACGACATCATGGACGACGACGACATGCGTCGGGGCGTCCCGGCCGTCCACCGAGAGTTCGATCTCTCGACGGCGATTCTCGCCGGGGACACCCTCTACGCGAAAGCTTTCGAGCACATGCTAGAGACGGGGGCCGATTCCGAGCGATCGGTGCGAGCGCTCTCGGAACTGGCGACGACGTGCACGAAGATCTGTGAGGGCCAGTCCTGCGACATCGCCTTCGAGAGCCGGACCGACGTGACGACCGACGAGTATCTCACCATGGTCGAGTTGAAGACCGCGGTCCTGTACGCGGCCGCGGCGTCGATCCCGGCGATCCTGCTTGGCGAGGACGACGCCGTCGATCCGCTCTACCAGTACGGGCTCAACGTCGGTCGGGCGTTCCAGATCCAGGACGACCTGCTGGATCTGACGACCCCTTCCGAGAAGTTGGGCAAACAGCGCGGGTCGGATCTCGTCGAGAACAAGCAAACGATCATCACCCTGCACGCCCGCCAACACGGTGTCGACGTCGACAGCCTCGTCCCTGAAGACGACGTCGAGGCCGTAGACGAGACGACGATCGAACAGGCCGTCGAGCGCCTCGAGCAGGCGGGCAGTATCGACTTCGCCCGGGATCTCGCACACGACCTCATCGGAGAGGGGAAAGACCACCTCCGGGTGTTGCCGGACAGCGAAGCGCGCGACCGGTTGGACGATATCGCGGACTTCCTGATCGAACGCGAGTACTGATCACCGGTCTCCGAGGTCGGTCTCGATCTCGAACATCGGCGGGAGGTCACCGGTGTTCGTCGGTTCGAACGTGCGGGGTGCCGTTCTCCAGGCAGCGTCCCGTTGCAGTGACGGCTCTGATCCGGGCGGTGTGGCGGTCGGCGTGGATGCGGTGCGATACTGGGTCGGTTGTGGGTTCGTACTCATTGTGACGTGGTGAAACGCGACGATCGGAAGTCGATGCGAGCCGGTCAGACCGGGCGTGCACCACGTACGAGCAGAGACTGCATCGTGGATGCGACAATGAGAGGCAGGGTCATAAATATAACGGTCTTTCATTATGTATGCCAGGAGTTGACGATCGGACAGGACGCCGTATCTAGAGAGAACCGACCGTCTCGATGTTGCAGGCGACATGAGAGATCGTCGCGACAGCTGCCAATCGAGGGGTTTCGAGATGCGATAACTGCCCGACGATCGTCACTGGCTTTCGAGGCGGTCGCGAATCGCTGGCGGAATCTCACTAGCTGATCCGGACACGCGTGTCTCGATCTCCGAGATCGGCGCTTCGTCGTTTTCGAAAGAGGGATCGAACAACTGCAGGGCCGTGTTGATCGTCGACCAGTCGTCGGCTTCGGCCGCGTCCCGAAGTCCGCTCGTCGGCGGCGCGAGCAGCTGATTGACGATCGAGTCCGCCATCGATTCGACGACTGCACGCTCGTCTTCGTCGAGGTCGAGCTTCGCGAACGCTTTCTCCAGCTCGGCGGCCTTGTACCGTTCGGCACCCTCGTACATCGCGGAGATGACTTCGTCGGCCCGCTTGCGCTTGTACTGGGTGAGCAGCTCCTCGAAGGCCTCGTCTATGAGGGCTTCGACCTCCAGTGCGGCATCCCGACGCTGGGCGCGCGTCTCCTCGGTGACCGACTCCAGTGCGTCAAGGTCGTATCGCGTCACGCCGGACAGCCGTCCGACGCGCGCCGGGACGTCCTGCGGCTGGGCGAGATCGATCACGACAGTCTCACCGGCGTCGGCCAGCAACGCCGGCTCGATGACGGGGTCGGACGTCGCTGTTGCCGAGATGACGACATCGGCGGCCGAGACGGCCTGTTCGAGGACGTCCATACCGAGCGAGTCGCCCTCGATCGAGACCGCATCGAGGACGCGTTCCGCGCGCTCGACCGTGCGGTTCACCACGAGCAGCCGGTCGGCGTCGGTCCTGGCGTCCAGGGCTTTCGCCGAGAGCATCGCCATCTCGCCGGCCCCGATCACCGCCGCGGTCGCTCCGTCGAGGTCGTGCTCGGAAGCGGCCAGTTCGACGGCTGCACTGCCGACCGAGACGACCCCATCGTTGATCGCCGTCTCCGAGCGGGCGCGCTCGCCGACGTGGATCGCTTTCGTGACCGCGCCCTCCAGCACCGGTCCGATACCGCCGACGCCGCGTGCGTCCTCGTAGGCGTCTCTGACCTGTCCGATGATCTGGTCTTCGCCGACGACGAGCGATTCCAGCCCGCTCGCGACGCGCATCAGGTGGCGGAGGCTCGCCTCGTGATCTAGCCATTCGATCACCGAGTCGGGAATCTCGGCGGCGTACTCCTCCAGAACGGCTCGACCGGCGTCGGCATCGTCGGTGACAACGTACGCTTCGACCCGGTTGCACGTCTGGAGGGCATACGCCTCTGTGACGGACGCTGACTCGAGCAGGCGGTCGACTGCGGCTCGCTGGCTGGCCGCCGCCGCTGACTCGATTTCGCTGACGGTCGCCTGACGATGGGAGACACTCACGCCAGTGATCACGCCTGTCGCATCAGTCACGTCGTCTCACCCACTGTCGATACGATCACGGTATCGCTTCTTCTGGGACATTGGATCCGGTGGTATCTAAACCTGTTCAAAGGCTATGGACCACACTAGCACACGGGTGATCGGTCAGGGGACTATCCGTGCGAAGGACCACGGTGTCACACAACAGTGGCTTGTGGTGTTCAAACGATCGCGATGGTGCCCACAGAGTCACGAGGCGTGAGGGCCTTCGACGCCGACGACCGTATAGCCAGCCTCGGAGACTGCTCGAACAATCGCGTCCTGATCGGCGTCGGCCTCGTAGTAGAAGACGATCCGGAACGTCCCCTCACGGAGGAGCTGTTGACACTCCCAGACGAACTCCTCGTCTTCAAGCGTCAGGCCCTGGTGCTGGTTGAGACCGAACTGCGGATCGTCGGTACCCGAGTAGACGAACGTCTCCTCGTCCGGGGCGGCGTACTCGGCGATAATGTCTCCGATCTCGATGGTCGCCCGGTTCAGTTCGGCTTCCCTGTCGCGACCGAGGTCCGTGTGAACGATCAGGCCGTTCAGTTCGATTTCCCCCGGTTCGAGCAGTTCCTCGGCCTGTTCGTACAGTTCTTGATCGATAATCTCGTCGGCCATTGTCGGAGTTCCGGTATCCGCCCTAATACGCCTCACGATGTCTGTCTCGTCTGCGGATACTGCCGACGATACGTGCCTGGAGAGATTCGCCGTCCCAGGGTGGCGAACGCTCCCGAAACGGGATAACCGGCAGTGTTCCCACGACCGTTCCGGGAGACAGCACTCGTATTGGCCGTATCGGAACACAACACTCATGGAGGCTGGCAGGTATCACTCATACGTGCGATCGTTACTCCGTGGGCCGGCGACACGGCTGTACGAGACGCTCCTCGAGTGGGAGCTGTCGGGTACCCCGAACCACGTCGCTGTCATCCAGGACGGGAATCGCCGGTACGCCCGCAAGCGGGGCGACGACGCGACGGCCGGTCACAGGGAAGGCGCTGAGACGACCGAGGCCGTCCTCGAGTGGTGTGAGGAGTTGGGCATCGAGGAGTTGACGCTGTATGCCTTCTCGACGGAGAACTTCGATCGACCGCCCGAGGAGCGCGAGGCGCTTTTCGACCTGCTCGAGACGAAGCTCCGGGAGTTCGCCGACGCCGACCGGGTCCACGAGGCAGGTGTCCGGATCCGTGCGATCGGCGAGATCGAGCGCCTCCCACAGCGCCTACAGGACGCCGTTGCCTACGCCGACCGACGCACGCGCTCGTACGATCAGTTCCAGCTCAACGTCGCGCTGGCCTACGGCGGCCGCGCGGAACTGCTCGGTGCGGCGCGTGGTATTGCTCGCGACGTCGGTGACGGCGACCTCGATCCGGCCGACGTCGATGTCGAGACAATCGAGCGACGGCTCTACGACGGGCCGACTCGGGACGTCGACCTCATCATCCGAACCGGCGGGGACGAGCGAACCTCGAACTTCCTGCCGTGGCACGCCAACGGCAACGAGGCGGCCGTGTACTTCTGTGCGCCGTACTGGCCTGAGTTCCGGAAGATCGACCTCTTGCGCGCGATCCGAACGTACGAGTCCAGGGAAGCGTCCTGGCAGACGACCAGGGTCCAGCGCGCGATCGCGCTAGTACGAGCAATCGAGAACGAACACGGAGACGGCGGGCGAATCCTCGAACGACTCCGCGAGCGACTGCCCAGCGAGCAGGCCGATGCGCTCTCCGAACAGACCGATATCGAGCAGCCCGCGGACTGACGGTAATCACAGCGTCGCCGAGGCCGAGCCGGGTTCGAGAAACGTCGTCTCGTAGCCCTCGTGTCGGGACAGCGAACTCGGGCTCTCGACGGAGACCGTGATCGTGTCGCCGCTCGCGGGAGAACTGTCCAGTGCAGCGCGATAGTGTGCGCCGAGCGTCGGTCCGACCGCGTTTGCGAGTGTCCCGTCGAACTCGACGCTCTCGATTGTTGCCGACAGGGAGAACCCCGGGACGGAAAATCGATTGTACGGCGTCCGCGGCGAGGCGACGAGCGTCTCATCGACGACGGTCACGACGAACTCGGCGTCGCCGACGCGACCGACAGTCACGGGCGACCCAGGCAACTCGTCGACGGCGGGTGCATACGAGAGTGGCATCGACATGTCCATGGGATCGACGGCCGCGCGCTCGCCGGCGGTCTCGGGGAACTCCTCGAACGCGATGTCATCGCGCTCGCCCTCGGCGTAGTCGAAGGTGAACTCCGCCGTGGCTCGCGACTCGAATCGCCCGTCGAACGCGTCGACCGTCTCGATATCGACCGGCAGGACTTCGACTTCGACAGTGTAGGTGCCGTCGCCGTCGAGTTCGATGTTTTCGCCGAAGTGAAACCCCATGTTCTGGCTGAGCATCGGCCAGGCGCGCCGCTCGTCGACGACATCGCCGTCCGCCGAGACGGTAAACCGCGGCCGGGCGAGCACCGGGATGACCGTTTCAGTCTCCCGATCCCACATCGAGGCCATCAGATGGACGCTGTGGTCGTCCTGAATCTCGACCAGGCTGGTGTCTCCGGCGACCGTCCAGAACCGGTGAGGGAACGAATAGAACAATCCGACAGTGCGGTCGCCGACGGTCTGCGTGCCGATCATCTCCATCCCTTCGATGTGTGTCGGCCGGTAGACCGCATCGGGCCGATCGTCGAGTACGGGCGGGATGCGGGCGGTCGACTGCTGTGCGAACAGCTCGCCACAGCCCGCCAATCCGGCGGCGAGGCCACCGGCTCCCGCTCGCAGGAACGTGCGTCGGTTCATCGTTCGCGTTCCGGGCCGGATCATCAATAGTGACACGGTCGCGGCCATTCGTGATGCGATCACGCCGGTCGGGGAAACGCACGCTTCTCGCGGGGCGCCAAGAGGTAGTTGCCCCGCCGACGGACAGTCATGTACTCGAGGATCCCGTTGTTGGTTCGAGTTCCGACAGCGCCGCCCTCGGCGGCGTCGGTCCCGTTCATCGCCTCGCGCGTCGCGACGAAGTCGCTTATCTCGCGTTGCAAGGCCAGGAAATGCAGCCCGGCCCGGTCGTCGTCGGTCGAATCGAAATCCCGTCGGAGCATGATCGGCGTCCCCTCCTCCCTGGCAGCGGCGTTCTTCTGGGCGTGGCCGACGACTCCGTGCCCGCGGGCGTCCTCGGTGTGGGCCGGACAGGCGTTGACGCCGCTTTTGTTTCCGAGATTGTGGCCGGCACCGTCGACGCGGTCCTGCTCGGCGTGGGCCGGACAGAACATCTTGCGCACCCGCTGGGCGCGACTGTCCTGCTCGTACCACTGATCGAGGTGGAGGTGGATCTTCGAGACGTGCTGGGTGGTCCCACCCTCGAACGGCCCCGACTGGATCGTCACCCGGTCCTCGGTCGGCTGGTTGCCGCGGAACCCGGACTTGAACCCCATGTACATCGGCGCGTCCTCCGGAACCGACCCCTCCGGGACGCCCTCGACGTCGTCTCGTTCGGCTGGCATCCCGTCGCCGATGAACCCCGTCCGGCGCTCCTGAACGGTGAGCACGTCCTCGAGTGCACCTTGCATCTCCCGGTCGTTGACCGTCTCGCGGTTGCCCCGAAGCGCCTCTTCTGCTTCCAGTAACACCTCCGCACGGTCGCTGGCCAGGTGGACGACGGCGTCCGTCTCGTCGTGCTCGGGATCTTCGAAGGGGGCAAGCGCCTCCGGCCGTGGCAAATCGACGCTTTCGGCAAGCGGCGTCTCGTAGCGATCGAAGTACCGCCGGGAGTACCCGATCGTGAACAGCAGCCCGTCGTTCGATCGTTCGTAGGCTCGTTCCAGGCTTTGCAGTGCGTCTTCGACGGTTTCGCGTTCGCCGTCCGTGGGCGTCGCTGCGCCGCCGGTGGTCTCTGCGTCGTCGTAGTCACAGTACAGCAACAGGTGGTGATACGGCGTCCGAACGTTCCCGTGATCGTCGGTCGGCAGCGACTCGTTCCAGGCGTGCTGTCGGGACGGCAGCGTCGAGAGGTCGTCCGGGCCCGAGGGGACCGTATCCGATGCTCCGCGATCCAGACACGCCGCCAGCGCACTCGCGCCGCCGATCGCCACGGCTGCCTTTGCGAACGATCGCCGCGAGATGCCGCGCTCTGTCATCGACGGCTCTCAGGGCTTCTCGGAAAAGTCCGTTCCGGTCGCTGCAATCTGCTCGGTCGCACCTGCGTTCTCCACCCGTGTCAAACCGTGTCATCCGGGTCGTGTTCCGCGGCCATCCGGCTGGCCTCGGCGGCGTACCGGGTCCGGTCGTCCGATTCGACGGTTCCAAGCTTGTCGGGTTCGACCTCGAGGGCGGCGGTCGTCTCGCGGCTGTCGCCGGTAAAGCTAGTCAACGCGCGCTCCTTCCGGAAGTACTGCTTGCCATCGACTGTGGCATAAACGAGGATGATCAGGTTCTGTTCGTCGTCGGAGTAGGTCCGCTCGACCAGCCAGACCCGGACTGTCTCGGATCCCATGGTTGGAAACAGAACGTGCGCACCTATCACTCCCCGGGGCGTCCGGAATCGTTCGGGCCGGTGATGTCGAGCGGTCGGAGCCACAGCGCCCAGATGAACAACACACCCACGCCGTAGCCGCCGTACCAGATCGCCGTCCCGACCGTCCCGTACCCGACCTGGGTCAGCGCGTACTTGGCGATCCCGGGAACGAGGACGATCGCGACCAGGAGCAGTCCCCCCGTCACGAGCTGTGATCGATCCATCGCTTCGGTATCGGGTCCGAACGAACTTGTACCTCTCGTCGCACGGTCCGGAATCTTAACGGTGCTCGTCTCTGTTGGATTGGTATGGTCGATACCGCTGTCGTCCTGGCCGCCGGCGAGGGGACGCGATTGCGACCGCTCACGCGCAATCGCCCCAAGCCGATGCTTCCCGCGGCGAACCGCCCGATTCTCGAACACGTGCTGGATGCGCTGGTCGACGCGGGCGCGAGCCACATCGTCATCGTCGTCGGCTACAAGCGCAACCGCGTACAGGATCACTTCGGACCGACGTATCGTGACGTCCCGATCACGTACGCCCGCCAGAACAAGCAACTGGGCACGGGACACGCGCTGTTGCAGGCTCGCGAACACGTCGAGGGGCCGATGCTCGTGGTCAACGGGGACGGCCTCATCGACGAGACACTCGTGGGAGACGTCTGTAGGGCATTCGATCGCGGAGACGGCGAACCGACGCTGGCAGTCCTCGAGGGACCGGACGCCCGCCAGTACGGCGCGGTCACCCTGCAGGGCAGTTTCATTCAGGAGATCATCGAAAAGCCCCAAACAGACAAATATCGGCTGATCAACGCCGGGATTTACGCGTTCGACGACGACATCTTCGGGACGATCGACGAGACGCCACGAGACGAGGGGGAACTCGCGCTGACCGACACGCTGGCGCGCGAACTCGAACGCGGTCAGGTCCGGGGTGTCGAGACAGACGGTCTGTGGGTCGATGCGTCCTATCCCTGGGACCTGCTCGTCGTCGCGTCGGAAGTCCTCGATCGCGGGCTGGCCGACGAACCCGAGCGCGAGGAGCGCGTCTGGATCGACGAGACGGCGATCGTCCACGACGACGCGACGCTGCGGCCCCCAGTCGTAGTCGGCCCGGACTGTGAGATCGGACCGGGTGCCGTCGTCGGTCCCCACAGTGCGCTCGGACGCAACGTCACGGTCGGTGCCAACGCGACCGTCGCGAACACGGTGCTGGACGTGGACACGCGCGTCGAGGCTGGATCGACGCTGCTCGATACGATCACCGGCCAGCACGTCCGGCTCGGTCCCAGTACCGTCGTCACCGGCGGCCCGGCCGACGTTCGGATCGGCAACGAAATTTTCGAGGACGAAAAGCTCGGAGCCGTGATCGCGGACCGCGTGCGTGCCGACGGAAACGTCGGGTTCGCGCCCGGGACGCTCGTCGGTCCGAGCGCCCACCTCGATACCGGCGTGACGGTCGACAGAGCGGTACGGGAGAGCGCGGAGGTGCGTCGCTGATGTGCGGGATCATCGGTGCCGTGGGCCGCGGGGAAAACACGTTGGACGTGCTCGTCCACGGGCTCTCGAAGCTCGAATATCGCGGGTACGATTCGGCAGGTGTCGCGCTGGCCGACGAGTCGATCGACATCTACAAGCAGGCCGGCGAGATCGACGAGCTCCGGGCCGCGCTGGAGGACCGATCGATCGACGGCAGCATCGGGATCGGTCACACGCGCTGGAGCACACACGGGCCGCCGACCGACGGGAACGCCCATCCCCACCAGGACTGCTCGGGTGACGTCGCGGTCGTCCACAACGGGATCATCGAGAACTACCAGGAGCTGCGCGACGAATTGGTCTCGGCCGGCCACACGTTCCGATCAGACACGGACACCGAGGTCGTCCCACATCTCGTCGAGGAGCGACTCCGGAGCGGTGCCGACCCCGAGGCCGCTGTCCGTTCGGCCATCGAGCGACTCGATGGGAGCTACGCCGTCGCTGTCGTGATCGCCGGCGTCGAGCGGATCTTCGCCGCGCGCAACGATTCGCCGCTGGTCCTCGGGATCGACGACGGAGCCTCCCGCACGCCGGACAGCCCGAGCGATGACCGACCGCGAGGCGAAGCCTACTACCTTGCCAGCGACGTGCCCGCCTTCCGAGATCACACGGATCGGGTTGTCTACCTGGACGACGGCGAGTTCGCCGTGCTCGGGGCCGACGGCTGGCGCGTCACGACGCTCGCGGGCGACCCCATCGAGAAGGCGGTCGACACCGTCGACTGGGATCCCGAGGAGACCGGCAAGAGCGGCTACGACCACTACATGCTCAAGGAGATCCACGAACAGCCCCGGTCGCTTCGCCAGAGCCTCTCCGAACGCGTCGACGAGATGGCCGGGACGGTCGACATCGGCGAGTTGGCGGACCTCAACCCGCGCGGTGTCCAGTTAGTCGCCTGCGGGACGTCGTATCACGCGGCGCTGTACGGGGCGGAACTGTTCCGCCAGGCCGGCATCCCCGCGCAGGCGTTCCGGGCCAGCGAGTACGCCACCTCGCCGCCGCCGATCGGCGACGCGCTCGTCGTCGGCGTCACCCAGAGCGGGGAGACGGCCGACACGCTCTCGGCACTCCGGGAAGCACAGCGCCGCGGCGCACGCACGCTCGGTGTGACGAACGTCGTCGGCTCGACGGTCGCCAGGGAGTCCGATCACGTCTTCTACATCCGGGCCGGCCCGGAGATCGGCGTCGCGGCGACCAAGACCTTCGCCTCACAACTGGCATCGCTGAACCTGCTGGCACTCGGGATGACCAGTACTGAGGACGCTCGCGAGATCATCGGCTCGCTTCGTGACCTCCCCGGACAGGTCCAGGAAGTGCTCGACGGATCCGGCGCACAAGCGGTCGCAGAGACGTATCTGGAGTCGGACGCCTACTTCTTCATCGGGCGAGAGCTGAACTACCCGGTCGCGCTGGAGGGGGCACTGAAGATGAAAGAGATCACGTACAAACACGCAGAGGGGTTCGCGGCGGGCGAACTGAAACACGGGCCGCTCGCACTCGTGACCGACCAGACGCCCGTGTTCGCGATGGTCACCGGCGACGACGAATTGGCCCAGAAGACCATCGGCAACGTCAAGGAGGTCGAAGCCCGCAACGCGCCGGTGATCGCCGTCACCGACGGTCAAAGCGACGTCGAGCGCTACGCCGACCACGTGCTCCGGATCCCCGCGACGCACCCGCGGACGGCCGCAGTGCTGGCGAACGTCCAGCTCCAGCTCGTCTCCTATCACACCGCGGCACTGCTGGAGCGGTCGATCGACAAGCCGCGCAACCTGGCGAAAAGCGTGACAGTCGAATAGTCGTCGACCGCGCCCGCAATACTACGTTTCTTGTAGGCGGCGGCCGAACGCCCGGTGATGGCCGAACCAGTGATGTGTCCCGAATGTGGGTGGACTGGCACCAGAGCTGATCTCGAACAAACAGAGGGGGTCAAGCAGTGTCCCGTCTGCGATACGAACGTCGAGTTCGTCGACTAGATGTCCTCTTCGATGATCTCGCCAACGGCGAAGTTGGACTTGACCTCCGAGATCTCGACCTTGACACGGTCGCCAACCTCGGCACCGGGGACGATGATGACGTAGCCGCGCTCGACGCGAGCGATGCCGTCGCCTTGCTTGCCGATGTCTTCGATCTCGACGTAGCGAATCTCACCGTTCTCGACCGGCGGCTGCGGCTCCGGGGGGGTTCGACTGCCCGTCGATTCGTCTTGCTCGCCGTCTTCGGCAGCGATCAACGCGACGCGATAGGTATCGCCTGATTCGACCGAACCGGTCTCGATCTCCCGACGCGGCACTTCGATCACGTAGCGATCGTCTTCGGCTGATACGTCCGCACTGAACAGACACAGGAGTTTATCTGAGATCTCCAAGGGCAAACACCATTCGCCTGATTGGCCCCCTTGATTAAGAAAGTGCCGGCAGATACGAACTGTCACGGACCGGCTTCCGTCTCTTCGATGTCGTAGGGACGCCCGTCGGTCCGTTTTGGCCCCTCCGAGTCGTAGACGACGACGTCGTCGGCGTCGATCGGAACGTACTGATCCCGGACGGCGATCGCCTCTTCGAGTTCGCGGATCGCACGTTCCTTGAGCGTCGCCGCGAGCGCCTCGGCATCGTCCCTGGAGATGTCACGGCCCAGGCCCTCACACTCGTGGGCGCGAACCATCCCTTCACTGTCGACGGCATCACCCATCGGCTGGCTCGTGCCGCCGAGCGCGACGCTGAACGGGTAGGTCCGACAGATGAGCGGTCGGTCCTCGTGGACGGTGCAGACCCCGGTTCCGTCGTTGTCTTCCCCGTAGAACGTGCAGTCCCCGCAATCGTCTGTCTGGAGTGCCCACTCGAAGGTCGTCCCCTCGGGGCCGTCTGCACCCTCGGACAGTCCGTACGGCATCGGGCGGGCCACGTCGCGGAAATCGGCGTCGTCGACCTCCTGAAGCCGACGGATCTCGTCGGGAAAGACCGTCGCCGTGTGTGGCTCGGCTCCGTCAGCCCCCGCCGTCGCGTCATCGGGCCGTTCCACCGTACAACACCCGCCACAGCGCGTGCACTCGAAACCGATCGACTCGACCGCGTCGGCCATCGCATCGACGTCGAGTTCGCGGGCACGAGACAGCTCGGCTTCGAGACTCTCCATGCTGTCTCCGAACGGACCGACGTACAAAAACACCGCGCTGGGCTAAGACCCCGGTACTACCGCTGGTCGGCCAGGAAGTACACCTGTTTGCGGGCGTCCCGAAAGCTGTACCTCGATCCGACGAGGTCGGCTTCGTCCAGTCGGTTCAGCGCGTACCGGACCGTCCGGTCGGGCAACAGCGATTCCTCGACGAGTTCGCCCTGTGAAAGCGGTGGGCTCCCCTCCAGTACCTTCGCGACGAGCTTCGCACTCGGCGGGAGGTCCTTGAGTCGGTCGCGGACAGCACTGTCGGTGAAGCTGAGCTCGGGCTGGATTCCTTCGGTAGTCGTACTCATACCACCCACTCGGCCACCCCTGGTGGTAAAACTTGTCTATATTCATGTGCAAGGAATACTGTCTGTATAAGGTGTAATAATGTAATGGTTGGATACTTCGAGGGCCAGCGTGACGGGAACCGGCCAGCACGAGGCTGTGTGTGGATACGATTCAGTATCGTTTTATTCCTACGCTGAGGAGAATGTGGATACCGTGAAAGGACAGGAGTGGTACCAGGCCGACGACATCGCCGAGGAGTACGAGGAAAAGCGCTTCTCGCGCGGTGGCCGCCTGATCGACAGGCGGGAGAAACAGGCCGTGTTGGACGCAATCGGACCAGTCGAGGAGACCGAGGTGCTCGAGATCGCTTGTGGGACCGGCCGGTTTACCGTGATGTTGGCCGAGCGCGGAGCGGACGTTGTCGGACTGGACATTTCGGGGCCGATGCTGCGACAGGGGCGAAAGAAGGCTCTGGCAGCCGGTGTCGCCGACCACCTCGAGTTCATGCGCGGCGACGCCGGCCGACTGCCGTTTCCCGACGATCACTTCGACGCCGTCATCGCGATGCGGTTTTTCCACCTCGCAGATACTCCCGTGTCGTTCCTGAGTGAAATGCGTCGGGTCTCGCGCGAGATTGTCTTTTTCGACACGTTCAACCGCTTCTCGACACGTTCGATCTACAACTGGGCACTTCCGATGGGATCTCGGCTGTACTCGCGCTGGGAAGTCGACCGCCTGCTCGACGATGTCGGGCTGGAGCTGATCGACGAGAAGCACGATTTCGTCCTGCCGTACGGCTTTTACCGAAAGATCCCCAACAGCACGGCCTCAACGTTCCGCAGGATCGATACGACACTCGGATCGTTGCCGCTCGGTGATCGGCTCGCGTCTGTCTCCTACTGGACCTGCGAAGTGTAAATCGGCATCCCGACTGCTATGTTGACATCCTCCGCGCGCTGAAGCGCGAGGTTTTGCGCCTGCTCATCCCATAACGGTTTTGTCGCCGCCAGCGGCAACCAACTGTATGGACGCTGAGGAGCGATACGAGTTGACGACCCGCCACACGCAGGAGGTCGTCACCGAAGAGGAGTTACAGTCGCTGTTCGATGAGCGCGACGAACCACGGGCCTACATCGGCTACGCCCCGACCGGCGAGATGCACATCGGCCACTTCACGACGATGCGAAAGCTGGCCGACTTCCTGCGTGCTGGCCTGGACGTGACGGTGCTGATCGCGGACCTGCACGCACACCTCGACGACGAGAAGAGTCCGTTCGACCTGTTAGAAGCCCGCTCGACGTACTACGAGGAGGCCATTCGAGCGATGATCGACGCCGCCGGAGCCGACCCTGATCGGATCGAGTTCGTCCGCGGGCGCGAGTTCGAACTCGAGGCGGACTACTCGCTTGAACTGCTCCGGATGGCCGCCGAGACGACGATCTCGCGAGCCAAGCGCGCCGCCAGCGAGGTCGTCCGGGAGTCGGAGTCGCCGAAGCTCGGTGGATTGATCTACCCGCTGATGCAGACGCTCGACGTCGACGCCCTGGACGCCGACATCGCCTA
>JBMCBU010000011.1:0-19927 GCA_048623335.1 Halapricum sp. | reverse complement strand
TGATGATGGACACCGAGGAGGACGAACAGGAACGCGGGATCACCATCGACGCGGCCAACGTCTCGATGACCCACGAGTACGAGGACACCAACCACCTCATCAACCTCATCGACACCCCCGGCCACGTCGACTTCGGTGGGGACGTCACCCGCGCGATGCGGGCCGTCGACGGTGCGCTGGTGGTCGTCGACGCCGTCGAGGGGGCGATGCCCCAGACCGAGACCGTCCTCCGACAGGCACTGCGCGAGGGTGTCAAGCCCGCGCTGTTCATCAACAAGGTCGATCGTCTCATCTCCGAGCTCCAGGAGGGCCCCGAAGAGATGCAGGAACGTCTCCTGTCCGTGATCCGTGACGTCAACGAACTCATCCGCGGGATGACCGAGGACATGGACGACGTCGAGGACTGGACGGTCTCAGTCGAAGAAGGGACGGTCGGCTTCGGGTCCGCCCTCTACAAGTGGGGCGTCTCGATGCCGTCGATGCAGCGCACCGGCATGGACTTCGGCGAGATCATGGAACTGGAGCGAGCCGACAAGCGCCAGGAACTTCACGAGCGAACGCCGCTGTCGGACGTCGTGCTCGACATGGTCTGTGAGCACTTCCCGAACCCACTTGACGCCCAGCCCCGTCGTATCCCGCGCATCTGGCGCGGTGACAGCGAGACCGACGTCGCCGAGCAGATGCAGCTGGTCGACCCCGACGGGGAAGTCGTCCTGATGGTCACCGACATCGGGATCGACCCTCACGCCGGCGAGATCGCCGCCGGTCGCGTCTTCTCCGGCACCCTCGAGAAGGGCCAGGAGCTGTACGTCTCCGGCACAGCCGGGAAGAACCGCGTCCAGTCCGTCGGGATCTACATGGGCGGCGAGCGCGAAGAAGTCGAGCGCGTCCCCGCGGGGAACATCGCTGCCGTCACCGGCCTCAAGGACGCTATTGCCGGTTCGACTGTTTCCTCGCTCGAGATGACGCCGTTCGAGTCCATCGAGCACATCTCCGAGCCGGTCATCACCAAGAGTGTGGAGGCCCAGAGTATGGACGACCTGCCCAAACTCATCCAGACGCTCCAGCAGGTCGCCAAGGAGGACCCGACGATCCAGGTCGAGATCAACGAGGACACCGGCGAGCACCTCATCTCCGGGCAGGGTGAACTGCACCTCGAGGTCATCGGCCAGCGTATCGAGCGCAATCAGGGCATCCCGATCACGACCGGTGAGCCGATCGTCGTCTACCGCGAGGCACCGCAGTCCGCGAGCCGCGAGGTCGAGGGCATCTCGCCGAACCGTCACAACCGCTTTTACATCACCGTCGAACCCCTCGACGAGGACATCGTCGAAGCGATCAAACTCGGCGAGGCCAGCATGGACATGCCCGAACTCGAACGACGGGAGGCCCTCCAGGAGGCTGGACTGGACAAGGACACCTCTCAGGACGTCGAGCACATCCACGGCAGTAACATCTTCATCGACGACACGAAGGGGATCCAGCACCTCAACGAGACGATGGAGCTGGTCATCGAAGGCCTCGAAGAGGCCCTCGAGGACGGTCCGCTGGCCGCCGAACCGGTACAGGGTTCGCTCGTCCGCCTGCACGACGCCCGTCTGCACGAGGACGCCATCCACCGCGGTCCGGCACAGGTCATCCCGGCCGTGCGACGAGCCGTCCACAACGCCTTGATCGACGCCGATATCAAGCTGCTCGAACCGATCCAGGACGTCCGCATCGACGTGCCCAACGAGCACATGGGTGCCGCCTCGGGCGAGATCCAGGGCCGCCGTGGCCGCGTCGACGACATGTACCAGGAGGGCGACCTCATGGTCGTCGAGGGCATCGCGCCCGTCGAGGAGATGATCGGCTTCTCCTCCGACATCCGCTCGGCCACCGAAGGTCGTGCCTCCTGGAACACCGAGAACGCCGGCTTCCGCGTCATGGCCGACAACCTCCAGCCCGAGAAGATCGCCGAGATCCGCGAGCGCAAGGGCATGAAGACGGAACTGCCCGAGGGCGTCGACTACTTCTAGATTCTCGGGCCCTTCGACGAGGGTCGTTTCCTCCTGTTCGAACCGATGCTGCCGGCCGGCCGTCACTCGAACTGATCGAGTCCGACTTGTCGCCGCGCGTGACCGTCCGGATCGCATTGCCAGCCACTGTGAGCCGCTCGCTCGCCCGCGCGATCGAACGATGGCGGCTCCGCCCGCCGATAGCCGGGACACTCGGGGCCACACTCGGCTGCAGGTTCGACGATCCGGTCGTGAAACACACAAAAGGGGACGGTCGCAGTCCGCGAGTCGGCCGATGGCTCGCAGTTCACACACGCTGGCAGTTCCGTCGGTCGCCAGCCTTTGCCGTAGGCCCGCTCGGCCACTCGTCTGCGGGCACGTCGCTTCTGGTCGGTGCCGACGGGTCGAATCTCCGTCTGGCCGGGGTGTTCGGCGATGATCTCGGTCCCGTCCGTCCCCGGATCGAGCGGCATCGGTTCTCTGATCACCTCGTACTCGCCAGCCTCGGGATCGAACTGCCAGACACCGGCTGCCTCCGGGATGCGATTGAGATGTGCGCCGGTGACGTAGGACGCTGTCGCCAGGATCACCTCGTCAAACAGCCCCAGGGACACGTCCAGCCGGAGCTGGCGCTGGAGGTCGCCCGGCCGCCCCAGGTCTGGTTTGTTCTCGATGCCGATCAGCCGATCGAACCACTGCTCTGGATAGCGAGCAGTCTGTCGGACTCGCAGGCTTCCGTCACGTCGCTCGCGCTCGAAAAAGCCGATCTCGACGCCGTGCTCGATTAGCGACCGTGCCCGATCCGGCCGCCGGTCCGGGAAGACCTCCCGCCAGTCGCGAGCCTGTCCGACGCCGACCTCGGCCTCGAGCAATGAGTCGGGGATCGTCCGGTCGGTGATCGCCGCCCGCGCTTCGAACTCGGGTCCGGGTTCGAGCACGACCGTATCGACGATCCGCCGGGCGTGGACGCTCGCGCCGAGCTGGCGGCTGATCACCCGATTCTCGCTTTCGAGGGCGGCACACAACGCCAGTTCGAACGCGTACTCGCGCACGCCCGGACGTTCGTCCCGACGGGCAAAAGCGTCTCGCCAGTCGCTCGGGTATGACTCGTCCGTTATGTATGCGATTATGTAACCCCGTATATTTGGGGTCGTCTGCCGGGCGTGGGAGATCCGTGTCGCAGACGCATCGCCGCCAGGTGGCTCTCTGTGAGGTGAATTTTCCGCTTGGGCCAGGGGTTCCCACGCGCTGAGAATGTGGCGTTTGTTTACTAAGATATAGCTCCGTGTTTCGAACGAAGAGCCACCTCACACCCGATATATGGGGGTCATATAATGACAGATGAATGGAATATAGTCGTCTGTGTCAAGCAGGTACCCGACGCAGCCGACGTCTCGATAGACCCGGAGACGGGACGGTTGAATCGCTCCGACGCCGAGGCCGTGATGAACGCGCCGGACTACAACGCGGTCGAGGCGGCGCTGGAACTGCGGGACGCGGTCGGCGGGACGGTGACCGCCCTCTCGATGGGGCCGCCCAACGCCGACGCGGTGTTGCGCGTGGCCGTTGGGATGGGCGCCGACGACGGTGTCCTTCTGTCGGACCCGGCCTTCGGTGGCAGCGACACCTGGCCGACGAGCCTCGCGCTCGCACGCGCGGCCGACGAACTGGGTGCCGACGTGGTCTTCGGCGGCGAGGAGACGACCGACTCCTCGACCGGGCAGGTTCCGCCGGGGATCGCCGCTCACAACGGCTGGGCGCAACTCACCTACGTCGAGGAACTGGAGCCCCGGCCTGACGAGGGGCGGTTGGTCGCCAAGCGGGACATCGAGGGCGGCCACGAGCGCGTCGCGGCCGAACTACCGGTGGTCGTCGCGATGGGCTTCGGCGAGAACGATCCCCGTCCTTCGGGACTCCACCGGAAGATCTACGCCGAGACCGACTTCGAACCCGATATCTGGACGGCCGATGACCTCGGCGTCGAGGAGGAGGTCGGGTTGTCGGTCTCGCCGACGCAGGTCGGCGGGATGGACACGGCCGATCCGGTCCCGCGCGAGCAGGAAGTCCTCGAAGAGACTGAAGAGCTGGCCGAACAGATCACGGAGGCGATCTAGATGGCTGCAACGAGCGACAGCGGCGTGGACATCGAGGAGTACGACGACGTTTGGGTGTTCGTCGAACAGCACGACGGTGCGGTCGCAAACGTCACCTGGGAACTGCTCAGCAAGGGCCGGGACCTGGCCGACGAGCGCGGTGAAAACCTCGTCGCGCTCGTGATGGGCGAAGACATCGAGGAGACGGACATCCCCCAAGAGTGTATCGCCCGCGGTGCGGACACGGTGCTCGTCGCCGACGATCCGGTGTTCGAACCGTATCGCTCGGATCCGTACGGCGAGCAGTTCCGCCACCTCGTCGAGCAGCGAAAGCCCGCAATCGCGCTGATCGGTGGGACTCACACCGGCCGGGATTTCGCCGGTCGGGTGGCGGTGCCGACCCACGCCGGTCTGACCGCCGACTGTACCGAACTGGAGATGGAAAACGATCGCTACGAGATGCGCCGGCCCGCCTTCGGCGGCGACGCGCTCGCGACGATCATCTGTCCCGAGCACCGCCCGCAGATGTCGACGGTCCGCCCGGGCGTGTTCCCGCCGGCCGAGCCAGCGGAGGACCGCGACGGCGACATCGAGGAGGTCGAAGTCGTCGTCGAGGAGGCGGAGACGATGACCGAGGTACTCGAACGCGAGGTCGGAGACGTCGCCGATATCACTGACGCTGACGTCGTCGTCGCCGGCGGCATGGGTGCCGAGGGCGACTTCGAGCCGCTGTGGGAGCTAGCCGACGTGCTCGACGGCGAGGTCGCGGCGACTCGCGACGCCGTCGAGGAGGGCTGGATCGAACCTGCCCGCCAGGTCGGCCAGACCGGCAAGACGGTTCGGCCGAAACTGTACATCGCCGCCGGCATCTCGGGTGCGATCCAGCACCTGGAAGGGATGGACGACAGCGAGACGGTGATCGCGATCAACACCGATCCCAACGCGCCGATCTTCGACAACGCTGACTACGGTATCGTCGGGGACCTTCACGAAGTGATCCCCGAGTTGATCGAGTACTTCGAGGAGCACGAGGAGGCGATTCCGGCATGAGCGAGACTCAGAACTACGATAACATGTACGACGCAATCATCGTCGGCGCGGGACTGGCCGGGTCGACGGCCGCACTGACGATGGCCCGCGACGGCCTGGACGTGATCATGATCGAGCGCGGTCCCTCGCCGGGGACGAAGAACGTCTTCGGCGGCGTGCTGTACACCCCGCGGATCCGCGAGCTCACCGACTTCGAGGACGCCCCGAAGGAACGGTACGTGGCCAAGAAGACCTACAGCATGCTCAGCGAGGAGGGCGACGAGACGTCGATGTCGATCGCGCCCTCGTCCTGGCGCGAGGAGCCACACAACAACTCCTGGATGGTGTTGCGCCGGGACTTCGACGAGTGGTTCGCCGAGCAGGCCGTCGAAGCCGGCGCGACGCTGATCACCGAGACGACCGTCACGGATCTCATCAAAGAAAACGGCGAGGTCGTCGGCGTCGAGACCGACCGCCCCGACGGCGAGTTGCGCGCGCCCGTGGTCGTCCTCGCGGAGGGGGCAAACTCGCTGGTCAGCGAGGCCGCCGACCTCAAAGACCGCGACGACCGGGACAACGTCGCCGTCTCGGTCAAGGAGGTCCGCAAGTACGACCGCGAGAAACTCGAAGACCGCTTCCACATCGACGGCGAGGCCGGCCTGGCCGCCCACTACTTCGGCGATGGTGCCTGTGGGGACGCCGTCGGCGGCGGCTTCCTGTACACCAACAAGCGGACCGTCTCGATCGGCGTCGTCTACTCGATCGAGGACGCCGCCCGGGACGAGCAGACGCCCGACGAAGTACTAGAGGAGTTCAAACAGCACCCCGCGGTCGCGCCGCTGGTGCGCGGCGGTCGGATGGTCGAGTACTCCGCACACGCGATCCCCGAGGGGGGGCCGGACTCGATGCCCGAACTGGTCCACGACGGCGCGGTCATCGTCGGCGACGCCGCCGGGCTCGTGTTGAACAGCGGCGTCCACCTCGAAGGGACGAACATGGCCGTCGAGAGCGGCTATCACGCCGGTCGGGCCGTCGCCGACGCGCTCGCGCAAGATCGGACCGACGCGGCCGCACTGGCCAGTTACGAGACCGACCTTCGGGACTCCTACGTCGTCGAGAACCTCGACCACTACGGCTGGTTCATGGACACGGCCGCCGAGGAGAAGGAGTTCCTGTTCGACGACTTGCCGCGCGCGCTCGGTCGGGCCGGCGACGCCTACTTCAAGATGGACAACACGCCCAAGGACGAACACGTCTCGGAGGCGAAAAGTCACATCCTCGATGCGACCGGCGGCTGGCTCGGTGCCGCGAAGAAAGCCTGGAAGTTCCGTAAAATGCTATCATAACAATGAGTACCAAAGCCCCAACCGTTCCGGACACCCCCGAGGTAGAGCGCGAAAGCATCGAAGACCGCCTGTACACGGTCAAGTACAGCGACAGCGGCGAGAGCCACCTCGACGTCAAAGTCGAGGGCATCTGCGAGGAGAAGTGCACGAACTACGAGTGTGTCAACGCCTGTCCCGCCGACGTCTGGCGGGCCGAAGAAGGCGGCGTGCCGACGATCGCCTACGAGAACTGTCTCGAGTGTGGCACCTGTCGGTTCGCCTGCCCGCACGGCAACGTCGAGTGGGAATACCCCGAGACCGGCAACGGCGTCTCCTACAAATTCGGTTAACTCCTCTCAGAGCGATCAGTGCGAGCCATCGCCGGTAGCGCTGTCCTTTTCTACCGGACTCGCGTACCCACTGCCATGAGCGTCCCCGGCGCGGAGGTGGAACTCGACCGCAAGCAGGCGACGCTGGCGGTATTGCCGTTCCTCTTGCTCGGGCTTGGTAACCTGGCACTGCTGCTCGGCTGGGGACTGAAGCCGCTGTGGGCGTTTCTCATCCTGCCACCGATCCTGTTCATCAGTGTGTTGGCCTGGATCGCCTTCCGGACGGGCTTCGTCCGTGATCAGGGCGAGGTCTAGGACAGCAGCTCGTCGACGGCACCTCGTGCGGCCAGCGCGGCGTCGTCGGCGACCTGCTGCTCGTCGATCCGGTCGTCCTCGACGTTGAGATAGACGTCGACCTCCAGCACGTCGTCCTCGAACGAGACCGTGATATCGAAGTCCGTGACTGCAGAGCGATCACAACGCGAAAAGAGTACCTTCTCGGCCGCGTCAGCGGCCGTCTGTACGACGTCGCTGTCCTCGACCATGGCTTCAGTCGCCGCCGGGACCGACGTCCGGGCTCGGGCCACCAGCGCCGGCGCCACCGCCTCCGCCGAGCATCTGCTGGAGGTCCTGCTGGAGTTCCTCGAACTGCTCTTGGACCCGCTGTTCCTGTTTGTTCAGGCTTTCGACGCGGACTTCGAGGTTGTCGACTTTCTCTTCGAGGTCCTCGTAGGCCTCGTCGTAGTCGCTCTCGACGAGGAGTTCGCCGACCTGGCGGTACATCCCCGTGTCCTCGTCGATGTCCTCGAGCGCGTCGAGAGCGCTTTTGGATTCGGCCAGCTGGGTCTCGGCTTGATCTTTCTGTGCGGCGACCTGCTGGGCAGTCTCCTGCAGATCCTGTAGTTCCTCGAGTTTCTCTTGTGCTTCCGGCGGCAGATTACCCTGCATACCCGGACCGTCGTGATCCGGACTGTTAAACCCACGTTTTTGTTCCGGACGGAGCTATCGCTTCCCGGACGGCACCCGACAGCGTTAATCCGCGGGACCGAGTATTTCGGTTGGCAGCGGGAGCCCGGACCCCGTGCCCCGGGTCGCCGTTTCGGCCTCGCCGGAGCGCGCAAGGGGCATGAGGAAAGTCCCCCCACCGTCCGGGCAGGTGACCGGGTGCAAACCCGGAGCGGGAGACCGCTGGCACTGGAACAGAAACGAGATGTCGACGGTCGCTCTGCGACCGCGTCATCCCGAGATCCCCAACGGGACCTCGAGGACCACGTTCCCGGACTGATGCGGTGTGCGAAGCCCGACTGACGAAGGTGGCCGTGGCCGCCCGTCGAAAGACGGTCGCGTCGCGTCACCGAGAAAGGAACGGCGAGTTAACCCACCAAGGCGTGAAGGGAACGAACGGATGGAACGGCGAATCCTCACCGGTGCAAGTCCGCGCCACAAGGTAGCCCGGACGCGGCGCGGACGCTCAGCCGAATGCCGGGCCGAACAGAAGGGGGCTTACTCCCCGCAGCCGCTCGAACTCGTGAGCGACTGCCCCGTGTTGACGGTCGAGACTCTTCGAAGCGACGGAACCGTCTACGCACCGGCGTTTATGTCGGTCGACTCCCTGGTATCGGCATGGCATCTCCACGCACGTCCGACGACCTGATCGCCCTCAGACGCGACCTACACGAACGCCCAGAACCGGCCTGGCGGGAGTTTTACACCACGGCCCGGATCGTCGAGGCGTTACGCGAGCGCGACGTCGACGAAATCCACTACGGACCGGCGGTGCTCCGGGAAGACGCGCGGATGAACGTTCCCGCGGAGGCGGAACTGGCCGAATGGTACGAGCGGGCGCTCTCCGCTGGCGTGGACCCGGGGTTGCTGGAGCCGATGGACGGCGGATACACCGGCGCGATCGGCGTGGTCGAGCGTGGCGAGGGTCCGACCGTCGGGCTTCGGGTCGACATCGACGCGCTCCCGGTCCCGGAGTCAAACGAGGGCCACCACCGTCCCGCCGCCGAGGGATTCCGGTCGAAACACGACGGCTACATGCACGCTTGCGGTCACGACGCCCACGCGACCTTCGGGGTCGGCGTGATAGACGCGGTGCTGGACTCGGCGTTTGCCGGGACGCTGAAAGTGTTTTTCCAGCCGGCGGAGGAACGCATCGGTGGCGGCAAGCCGATGGCCGAGTCCGGTCATCTCGACGATGTCGACTACCTGCTTGCGGTCCACGTCGGACTGGATCATCCGACCGGTGAGGTGGTCGCGGGGATCGACGGCTTTCTGGCAGTGCGACAGTTCCTCGCGGAGTTTTCCGGGGGGTCGTCCCACGCAGGTGCTCATCCCGAACAGGGGGAGAACACGGTCCAGGCGCTCGCGACCGCGGTCCAGAACCTGTACGCGATTCCGCGCCACGGCGACGGAGCGACCAGGGTCAACGCCGGTGTCGTCGGCGGCGGGACCGCGACGAACATCATCCCCGAGGAGTCGTTCATCGAAGGGGAAGTCCGGGGTGAAACGACGGCGCTCGCCGACTACACGTACCGGAAGGCCGAGCACGTGCTATCGGGTGCGGCTGAGATGCACGAGTGCGGGGTGGACATACAGAAGCGCGGGGAGGCCCCCAGTGCCGAGAGCGACGACGAACCACTCACGGTCGTGGCCGAGGTCGCACGCAGTCTCTCGACCGTGACCGAGGTAACCGAGCGCGACGAACTCGGCGGGAGCGAGGACGCGACCTATCTGATGCAGCGCGTCCAGGAAAACGGCGGCGACGCCACCTACGTCGGGATCGGCACCGATCACCCGGGCGGCCACCACACGAGCACTTTCGACGTCGACGAGGCGTCGATCGAGATCGCCGTGGACGTACTGGCAGAGACGGTGCTGACACTCGCAGAACGTGACACGTGACTGTCGATACGACTGTCCTCGCATCCGCCGGTCGCACGCTCTGCCCAAACCACTAAGCGCTATGCGACAGAGAAACGGACATGGACGTCTTGATCCTCGGCGGTACCGGCCTCATTTCGACGGCAATCACACGGCAACTCGACGCTGCCGGCCACGACGTGACCGTCTGTAACCGCGCCGAGAGCGACGCCGTGATCCCGGAGTCGGTCGATCGTGTCCGCGCGGACCGGTTCGGCGACGATTTCCCCTCGCAGGTTTCGGGGACCGATCCGGAAACCGTGATCGACATGCTGTGTTTCTCCGCGAGCGACGCCGAACTCGCGATCGAGGCGTTCGGCGGCCGAATCGAGCAGTACGTGCTGACCTCGACGATCGACGTCTACCGCCGCCCGGTCGAGTCGAACCCCGTGCCCGAGAGCGCGCCGCGCCGCCCGCCGACCAGCGACTACGGGGCCAGAAAGGCAAACGCCGAGGACGCCGTCCGAGAGGCCCACGACCGGGGCGAATTCGCTACCACTATCGTCCGCCCGTGGACGACCTACGGGCCACACGGGAATGGAAACCTCTGTCACACACTCGGGGTCGATACGACGTACTTGCGGCGGATCCGAGACGGCGAACCGATCGTCGTCCACGGCGACGGAACCGGTCTGTGGGGGCCGGCCCACCGCCGAGACGTCGCCGGAGCCTACGTCGGGGCTGTCGGTAACCGAACCGCCTACGGCGAGGCCTACAACGTCACCGCGGAGTCGTTTCCGACGTGGAACGAATACTACCGGACGCTCGCGGACGCGCTGGACGCGCCCGAACCCGAACTGGTGCACGTCCCGACCGACGTGCTCCTCGAGATTGCGCCCGGGAAGACCGATTTCCTGACCGCTCACGGCCGCTACAGCACGTCGTTCGATACCTCGAAGGCACGGCGTGACCTGGGCTACGAACAGTCGATCGGGCTCGAACGGGGCGTCCGGGAGGTGATCGAGTACCTGGAAGCCGACGACGCGATCACGAGCGATGGCGACGCGTTCATCGACGCGCTGGTGTCGAACTGGCGAGAGACGAGAGACGAGTTCGTCATGGAGTTCGAGCAGTGACCGCGTGCTACTCGGTTGTCTGCTGGCGTCGGTCGTCGGCAACTATCGTGTCCCCGTCCTGCGTCTCGATGGCGGCCGATCGGGGCGCATCGCCGTCGTGGCCGACCCGAACGAGGACCGTCTCGAGGGTGATGTCGTCGGTCCCGGTGTGGCTAGAATCGTTGATCCGGACGTCAAGTCGGTCGTCCGCACGCGTAACTGACTCGACACGGTAGTCGGGCACCGAGGACTTCGGATACGCCTGGACGACGAGCAGCGATGCCGTCTCGAAGTCAGTCTCGTCGACGAACGTCTCGGCGTCGTCGGAGAGCAAACTCCGGTTGAACCGTTCGGTCTCGTTGGCGTTCCTCAGCAGCGTCGCGTAGTAGCTGTCGTTTCTGATCTCCTCGACAGCAGGAGCCAAGCCGCCTTCGATCACCGGATATCCGGTCGATCCAGTATCGAACACCAGCGTCTCGTGAGCTGGGCCAGTGTTCGGCTGTGACGTCGGCGCATCGCTCGGCGTCTCCGTGTCAGTCAGTTCGCGTCCGGAATCGAGCCCCCCACAGCCGGCCAGCGCAACCGCGACGGCGAGCAGGCAGCTCGCGAGTGTGGATCGTTGCATATCTGGACGTTTCTCTGAATCACAAAACCTGTTATCGGAGCTCAAACGGGTGTTTGACCGACGGTTCGGTCGGTCGATACGCTACCGGCGGTTCACGACCCGGACGCGTACGACCGGACCCGCAACGCGACCGATTCGAGGGCGTACGCCAGACTGTACAGCGAGGTCAGCGCCAGCGGGACGAACGCTAGCGCGCCGAACGAGACGACGAGCAACTCGGCGTTCGCCGGTCCAAAGACAGGCGACGTTACTATCGGGATCGTGGTGAGTACAGCCACGTACGACTCGAAAATCGCCGGATACGTGACCGACAGCCCGAGACCGATCACCGCGAGCGCGGCGACGGCACTCGCCACCGCGACCGAGAGCGTCGAGACGGAGCGACACAGCACCGCCAGCGGCCGCGGCGCGCTGACGTCAATCGACGCCTGGAACGTGAACGCCGCCAGCGCGACCGTGAGCGCCAGCCCCGGCCACCGTGGCAACGACGTGTGCCCGATCCCGACGAACAGCGCGCCGGCCAGCGCCACGAGCGGCGGCCAGAAGACCAGCCAGGCGTCACGCGGGAGCGTCGCGTCCTTGCGATCGAGCACTCGCGGGACGACCTGCCGGCCAGCGAGCCACGCCGACGTCCCCGCGGCCAGCCCGACGATCACGTACTGAACGAGCCCGGGCGTCCCGAGCGGCCGGTCGAGATCGGCCAGCGGGAGCCCAGCCACGGAGAACTCGGGCGCTGTCGACTGGACCACCAACGCGAGTGCCAGAAGCGGTACGAACGCGACGGCGGCGACGGCCGAACCGACGAGCCCGCTCCCAATTGCGCCGCCGACGGTGACTCCGGCCCAGCCACCCGTCGCGAGGACGTACCCGGCGACGCCACGGAGTCGATCGACCGGGGTCGTCAGCCACGACGCCGCCTCGGCGATCGATGGGCGCGATTCGGTGCTCTCGTGACGGTCGGTCGCAGCCGAACTCGGATGCCCGAGGCTGAGCTGTGTCGTCGGCGTTCCACCCGCCGTGGTGGTCCCGTCGTCCGGACTGCTCCCGGGTGTGGCGTCGGGGACTGCCGCCGGACCGCTCTCGCGGATGTCAGCGAGCACCCGCTCGACTGCCTCGGGATCAACCAGCGCCGTGCGCCAGAGTCGCCGTCCACCGGCCAGCCACGACGAGAGTGCCTCCGGCTGGCCGGCCCGCTGCCAGCTCCAGACCGCGACGCCGAACCCGGTGTCTTCGACCGTGTATCCGTCCGGGATGTCGTCGCTCTCGATTGCCTCCGGCAGCGGCGTCGTTAGTTGCCCGTGATACCGCTGGAACTCGCGGGCACCCCTCTTCGGACCGAGCACCTCGACGAAGCCCCGGAGGTGACCGAGCAGCGTTTCGTCGCCTCGCACCGCATCGATCGTCTTAGCCGACAGCGTCTCAAATGCGAGCGTCCCGTTGATGGGGCCGAGCGACGTATAGAGGTCGTCGTAGCGCTCTCGTCGCTCGCGGTCTTCGAGGACACCGCTTGCCTCGTTGATCCGCATGTGGCGTTTCTCGTCGGCCTCGGGGCTGGTCCCCATCGGCGAGAACCGCCGGTCTGCTTGCTTGCGGTGGCGCTCGACCGTCTCGATGTCGGCTTCCGGCTGGACGCCGATCCGCGCGTAGTAGTCGATCGCGTCCGGGTCGGGCTCTGGCATGCCTGAACTGCTCTCGTTCGTCTCATATCGCGGACCGCTCAAAAGTCTCCCGTGTTCGCTGGACGGAATAAAAAACCATTTAGGAGTTGACCGAGCACGTGGCCGTATGGTAGAAGGGTACGCAGTGGGGATCGACCTCGGAACGACCAACAGCGCCGTCGCGGCGGTCACGGGGGACGAACCCGAGATAATCCCGAACAGCGACGGGGAACGAACGACGCCGTCGGTCGTTATGATCGACGAGACCGACGAGACGGTCGTGGGCCAGCCGGCGGCCAACCAGGCCGTCAGCAAGGTCGAACGGACCGTCCAGCACATCAAGCGCCACATGGGGGAAGACGACTACGCCGTCGAGATCGACGACGAGCAGTACCGGCCCGAGCAGATCTCGGCGTTGATCCTCTCGCGGCTGCTTGCCGACGCCGAGGCCTACCTGGGCCGGGACGTCGACTCGGCGGTCATCACCGTCCCGGCCTACTTCGGCGACGCCGAGCGCCAGGCTACCCGCAGCGCCGGCGAGATCGCCGGAATCGACGTCGAACACGTCATGACCGAGCCAACGGCGGCCTGTCTGGCCTACGGGCTGCAGGAAACGAACGACGCCAGCGCGGCGGAGACACACGACCGGCGGCACGTGTTCGTCTACGATCTCGGTGGGGGAACCTTCGACGCGACGCTCGTGGAGATCGACCTCGAACACAACCACATCGAGGTGAAAAACACCGACGGCGACCGTCAGCTGGGCGGCGAAGACTGGACCCAGCGGATCGTCGAGCATCTCGCCGAAATCGCACAGCAAGAGGGTGACATCGACGTCGAGGGCGACCTCGAGCAGCAACAGCGCCTCTATGACGCCGCAGTGCGGGCGAAACACGACCTCTCGTCGCGCGAACAGACCGAGATCACCATCCCGTATCTCGGCCCGGAGTACAACCTGGAGACGACGCTCACTCGCGAGAAATTCCAGGCGTTGACCGCTGATCTGCTCGATCAGACGATCGACTCGGTCGACGAACTGTTCGAGCGCTCGGACCTGGCCATCGAGGCGGTCGACGAGGTGCTGTTGATCGGCGGGGCGACCCGGATGGCACAGGTCCAGGAGACCGTCGAATCCTATTTCGGCATGGAGCCGCTTCGCTCGGTCAATCCCGACGAGGCCGTCGCACTCGGAGCAGCCACCCAGGCCGAGTTGATGTCCACGAGCGGCGACACCACCGCCGACGACGTGCTCCCCGGCGAGGAGGATCTCCTGCTGGTGGATGTAACGCCTCAGCCGATCGGGATCGAACTGCACGACGGCGACTTCGCGCCGGTCGTCGATCAGGACGAGAAAGTCCCGATCAGCCAGAGCGACGATCGGTTCACGACGGTGATGGACGACCAGACCGGTGTTCGGTTCCCGATCTATCAGGGCCAGGCCGACGAGGCTGAAGCGAACACCAAACTCGGCGAGATGGTGCTGTCGGGCATCCCGAAAGCGCCCGCGGGCGAACCGACCCTGGAGATCGACTTCGAGGTGCAGTCGGACGGGACGCTCGAAGCCTCGGCAACGCATCTCGAATCCGGCGAGTCGGTCGACACGACGATCGAGTCGGGCGTCCGGCTGTCCGAGAAGGAAATCGAGCAGATGAAAGAGGCGCTGCCGACGCTGAAAGACCGCACCGTGGCCGGTGCTGGCCAGAAAGAAGCGTAATCGTCCGGTCGGGACGGCTGCATATCCAGCCGGTCTGTGGGTGCGGTTCGGATGACGACTCCGATACGCGGAGTACCGCACCGAGAGGCGGAAACTGCCAGCTACCAAGAGCTGCGCTGTTTCGATTGCGCCGGCGATCGAGACCGCAGCGGCTGACTCTCCCGGCCATCGCTGGCTTCCCATTCGAATTTTCCCCGGAGAGATGTTCGGGTACCCATCCACCCGTGGGCGAACCGAACACGCTTTTTCGGTGCACACACGAGTGGCTACTATGGCTGAGGACGATCCGACAGTCCCGATCCTCTGCGAAGAGTGCGGGACGGAAACACGCGTTCCGCTTGACGACCTGGCCGATACTCTCGAGCGACACAATCAGAACCGCCACGACGGCGAGCAGATCGCGCAGGTCGATCCCGAGATCGCCGACCGGATCGCCGATCTCGTCGCCGACGACCTCGGTCTGCTCGACGGGGAGTGACATCAAGACCGCCGACTGTCGAATTTCACCGGCAGTACGAGGCGGATGCCACGGGGTCGTTCGGAAGAGCTTCGATCTTCCGTGATGACGAACGGTCTTCGATCTCTCGAACCACTTGACTCAGAGGCCGTTGACGGGACGCTGGGCGACAGCCATCTCTCTGCACATACCGTAGCGAGATACCACTCTGGCCATCCCATATCGGGCGGTCGATACGGCACAGGCACACAACGATCCGTCTCGGGAGAAAACCGACTGCGAGAGCGTTACCTGTCTTCACGCTTTCGCTGTCGACGCTGTTCCATCTCTTCGATGGACGGGTCGGCGACGGCGCTCTCGGTGTCCTGCCCGATGATGAAGAAGATCGGGATGATGAAGCCGATCAGCCCCACCAGGGCAAACAGGATCTGGACGTTCTCCATGCGCGTGCGTTGTCGTGACAGCCGCATAGCCGTTTCGACTCCGGAACGAGCGCCGCCCTAGCGGCTATCGGCGACGAGTTCGCCGTCCAGCAGCGTCGCCACGACGTCGATATCGTCGATCGAGGCATTCGGGACGTCCCACGGCGAACCACCTAGTACGACCATGTCGGCCTGCTTGCCCGGTTCGATCGTTCCCAGTCGGTTCTCCTCGAAGCCGGCGTACGCGCCGCCGAGCGTGTACGCCCGCAACGCTTCCGTGACCGACAACCGCTGGCTTGGCTCGGGTGCGGTGACGGCCTGGCGAACGCCGAAGAGCGGATCGAGCGGCATACAGTCGCTCCCGAACGCCAGCCGGACGCCAGCCTCCTGCAACGCCGCGAACCGGTTCGTCTGTGCCTGCCGTTCGGGGCCGAGCGCCGTCTCGTAGAGGCCGCCCGCCCGCGCCCAGCGGTGGAAGTTCGGCTGGGCCGAGACGACGACGTCGGCGTCGGCGAGCCGATCGATCGCCTCGTCGGTCAGCAGTTCGGCGTGCTCGATCCGGTGGCGACCGGCCTCGACGCCCTCGTAGGCGTCGATCACTGCCTCGATAGCGGCGTCCCCAATCGCGTGAGCGGCCATCTGGAAGCCGCCGTCGGTGACCCGACTGGCAAGTGAGGCGAGGTCATCGGGTTCGAGGACCCAGGTGCCGGAAGTGTCTGTATCGGCATACCGACGGGAGAGCTTCGCCGTGCGGCCTCCAATCGAGCCGTCGGTGTAGGTCTTGATCGCGCCCGTCTCGACCCGGTCGCTACCGTGGTTGGTTCGTAGCCCGGTCGCCTCGAGCGCGTCCAGGAAGTCGGTCCAGTAGTTGAGCCGCACCCGGAGATCGAGTTCGCCTGCGAGGTCCAGCTCGCGGTAGACTCCTGGGACGTGGGGATTGCGCACCATGTCGTGGACAGCCGTGACGCCGCGTTCGAGCGCGACCGACTGGGCTGAACGCAGGTACTCGCGAGTCGTCTCGGCGTCCGGTGCGATGGCGTCGGTGACGGCCGCCAGCGCGCTCTCAAGGAGCACGCCGGTCGGCTCGCCACCCTCGGTCCGGACGTCCTCGTCGGGCAGCTCCTCGTCGAGCCGATCCAGCGCGACGCGGTTGACCGAGACGACGTGCAGGTCTTCGCGGAAGGCCGCGACCGGCCGTGTCTCGCTGACTCGATCGAGGTCGGTGCGGGTGAGATATCGTGGCTCCACCCAGGTCGACTCGTCGTACCCGAACCCCAGTATCCAGCCGTCGGTGGCGGTCGCTTCCCGGAGTCGGGTGACCGCCTCCTCGGGTCCGGTCACGTCCCCGAGGTCAGTCTCGACCTGCCGCCGGCCCAATACGTCCATGTGGGTATGTGCGTCGACGAACCCCGGCAGCAGCGTCGCCCCCTCGAAGTCGATCACGTCGGTCTCGACCCCCTCCAGAAACCGGACTTCCTCGGCCCGGCCGACCCTGACGATCCGACTGTCGCGGATCGCCACCGCCTCGAAGGTCTCGTCAGGCTCGCTGAGCGTGTGGCCGTCGACGTTCGTGACGATCCGGTCTGCGGCCGCGGTCATACAACACATGCTGCACGCGACCGCGTTAGTTCCGTCGATCACAGAAACCGCGGGCGGACGATCGAAGGTCATAGGGATTAGCGTAGAACTCCATAGATTTCTCTCGGGAAGCCGCTATCTATCACCCGATCGGAGGTGGATTTCTCCGATCGGCTACGCTAATCCCTATCAGTACGTTCGCACGGCGACGCCGGGCAGTCGCTCGAAGTCTGACGGACGTCGCGTAACAGTTACGCAACCCCTATGTCGCTACCGTGATCACACCCAGGTAATGACCGACATCGAGAGCCTGAAGGGATTCTACGATCGCTATCCCGAGGAGTTCGCCGCCTGGCGGGAAGTCATCGACGTCGTCGAGACGACCGCCGCGGAGTTCGGCTTCCGGGAGATCGACACGCCCGCCGTCGAGCGCCGAAAGCTCTACGAGATCAAATCCGGCGAGGAACTGATGGAACAGACCTACTCCTTCGAGGACCGCGGGGGGCGGCAGGTCACGCTCACGCCCGAGCAGACGCCGACCCGTGCGCGGCTGGTCCAGGCCCGCAAGGACCTCAAGACGCCGATCAAGTGGTGTGACACCTCCAAGCGGTGGCGCTACGAGAACGTCCAGAAGGGCCGCGATCGGGAGTTCTTCCAGACCGACATCGACGTCTTCGGCATCGAGAGCGTCGAGGCCGACGCCGAGGTCATCGCCGTCGCCGCGACGATCTACGAGCGGCTGGGCGTCGCCGACCGCGTGGAGTTTCTGATCAACGATCGCACCTTACTCGATGCCTTGCTCGAAGCGGAGGGCGTCGAGCACACCGACGCGGTCATGGGCGTCATCGACGACCGGGAGAAACTCTCCCGCGAGGAGTTTCTGACCGACCTTCGGAACGCGGGTCTCGCCCACACGACCGCAGAGCGGGTGGCGGAACTCACCGCCATCCGGGGCCCGATAACCGAGGAGATCGACCGCTTGCGCGAACTCGCTCCGGACGACGACGCTGCCATCGAGGCAGTCGACCGGATGGCCGATCTGGCGGACGCGCTGGAATCCTATGGCGTCGCCGACGTGTGCAAACTCGATCTATCGATCGTCCGCGGGCTGGCGTACTACACCGGATTGGTCTTCGAAGCCTTCGACAGCGAGGGCGAGTTGCGTGCCCTGTTCGGTGGCGGCCGCTACGATGACCTCGTGGGGCTGTTCGGCAGCCAGGACGTGCCCGCGGTCGGGTTCGCCTTCGGTTACTCGACGACCCGCGAGTTGCTGCTGAAAGAAGGTGAGTGGCCCGCCGAGGAACTGTCGACGGACGTCTACGTCGCCGCCGTCTCCGGGGACGTTCGCGAGGAGGCGCTGGGTTTCGCAAGTGATCTCCGCGAGCACGGGCTGGTCGTCGAGACCGACCTGGCGGGACGAGGGCTCGGCGGGCAGTTCGAGTACGCCGATAGTATCAACGCCGAGACGGTGCTGATCGTCGGCCAGCGCGATCTGGACGACGGAGTCGTCACCGTCCGAGACATGGACAGCGGCGACGAGCGGCGGGTGCCGGTCGGGGACGTTGTTGACGAGCTGACGTAGATCACACGCCGACCGAAACGACCAAACGTTGATTAGGCGCTGTACCGACCCTGCGTGTATGAAGGTCGTCCTGATCGGGGTTGGTCAAGCCGGCGGCAAGATCACCCAGGCCCTCGCCGAGTACGATTACGAGATGGGGTACGACGCGGTCCAGGGGGCGCTGGCGGTCAACACCGCCGAGGCCGATTTGCAGGCGCTCGATATCGACACACAGCTGATCGGACGCAACCGCGTGAAAGGTCACGGGGTCGGTGGAGACAACGAACTCGGCGCTGAGATCATGCGCGAGGAGTCGACGGAAGTGATCGACGAACTCGACGGCCGGATCACCTCCCGTGCGGAGGCGGTCGTGATCGTCGCCGGGCTCGGCGGCGGCACCGGCTCCGGCGGCGCACCGATGCTCGCCCACGAACTCAAGCGCATCTACGACATCCCGATCTACGTGCTCGGCGTGCTCCCGGGGCGAAACGAGGGGGCGATCTATCAGGCCAACGCCGGCCGATCGCTGAAGACCGTCGCCCGCGAGGCCGACTCGGCGATCCTCGTCGACAACGACGCCTGGCACGACAACGAGGAGAGCCTCGAAGCGAGCTTCGATACGATCAACCGGAACATCGCCCAGCGCGTCGGGTTGTTGCTGGCCGCCGGCGAGGTCGTCGAGGGCGTCGCCGAGAGTGTCGTCGACTCCAGCGAGGTGATCAACACGCTTCGATCGGGCGGGATCGCCTCGATCGGCTACGCCTCCGCTGCGGCCGCCGAGGACAGCGCCGACAACGTCAACACCATCATCACCGCGACGCGCAATGCCCTGCTTGCGGGTACGAGCCTGCCGAACGCGGTCGAAGCCGAGACGGCGCTGCTGGTCGTCGCCGGTGATCCCGATCGCATCGCGCGCAAGGGCGTCGAACGAGCGCGAAGCTGGCTCGAAGAGGAGACCGGGAGCTTCGAGGTCCGGGGCGGGGACTTCCCGCTCGAGAGCGACCGGCTGGCCGCGCTGGTACTGCTCGGCGGCGTCGAGCGATCGTCCCGCATCGACGAGTTCCTCGAACGCGCCCGTCAGGCACACGAACAGGCCAGCGAACCCTCTCCCGATCCCAGCGACGCGTTCAAGAACGAGCAGTTGGACGACCTGTTTTGA